>JANOOU010000385.1:0-3727 GCA_031421475.1 Gammaproteobacteria bacterium
CAAGCGAGGTTTGTTGCAACCGATTTTAACCGCCTTCCCGCAAATGGATATACCGGTTTATGTCATTTATCCTTCACAACGGCATCTGCCGCAGCGGGTGCGAGCGTTGATTGATTTCTTCGTGCAACAGTTTGCCAGTGATATACGCACTGACAGGACGACGTGAAAACCGAGTCAACGGAAAGCAGAAAGTCTTATCGCCATCCATAATCCTGATAACTAAAAACCGTGGCCGGATTATGAACGCAGACGAACCTATTAAAGGTAAACCCATCGTATATGGACTGATCATGGCGGGTGGCGGAGCCCGTGCGGCCTATCAGGTTGGCGTACTCAAGGCGATTGCGGAGCTGGCGCCGGAAGGCGCAGCAAACCCATTTCAGGTCATTTGTGGTACGTCGGCAGGCGCCATTAATGCGAGTGCGCTGGCGGCTTTTGGTGTTGATTTTCGCGATGCGGTGCGGCGTTTGCATTTCATTTGGAATAATTTTCATGTGCATCATGTGTTTCGTTCCGATTTACTGGGCATAGCCAAAACCGGCGCGCACTGGTTGATAGCATTAATTCTGGGTGGTTTGGGGCATCGTAATCCCCGTTCGTTATTTGACCGCACACCGTTGCGCGAATTACTGAACAAATATTTACCGCTGGAGGGTATTCAGCGTTCAATTGATCAGGGTTGTTTGCGTGCTTTATCCATAACCTGTTCGGGTTATGATTCCGGCAAATCGGTTTCATTTTTTCAGGGTGAGGCAGGCATGGAAGGCTGGTATCGCGCACGGCGTATTGGAGTAGCCACCGACATTCGTCTGGAGCATCTCATGGCTTCATCAGCGATTCCATTTCTGTTTTCAGCTGTCAAAGTGAATCGTGAATTTTACGGTGACGGTTCCATGCGGCAGGATGCGCCGATGAGCCCGGCATTACATTTGGGCGCCGATAAAGTATTAGTAATAGGTGTGCGGGCAAATGATAAAAATATCAAAAAACGTATAACAACCACGGGCTATCCGTCGGTGGCCCAAATTGCCGGACATGTATTGGACAATATTTTTCTGGATTCGCTGGAAACCGATGTCGAACGGTTACGCCGCATTAACAACACAGTTAGTTTAATTCCATCGCACCATTTGCGTGAAAAAGGCGTGAACTTACGCCAGGTTGATGTGCATGTTATCACCCCCAGTGAAGACCCCGGCGTGATTGCTGCGAAACATGCGCATCATATGCCGGCAACAGTCAGGTTTTTTTTGCGTGGTGTGGGTGTTGATAGAAACAAGGGGAATAATTTATTAAGTTATTTACTATTTGAAAAACCGTATTGTCGCGAACTGATTGCGCTGGGTTACAAAGATGTGATGGCGCAACGCGAAATCATAGCGCAGTTTCTGGCGCTGCCGGATCAGCAAAAAATGAAGATCGAGTAACCGCTACAAAACCAATGCAATCTGCTGATTTATTATTTTTCAGCAAACGCGCGTTCAATAACATATGCACCGGGTTCACCACTGCGCGGTGATATTTTAAAGCCATGCCGATCGAGCACGGTTCTGGTGTCTTGCAGCATTTGCGGGCTGCCGCACACCATGGCCCGATCCTGTTCAGCATCCAATGGTGGCAAACCGATGTCAGCAAATAATTTTTTATTGTCGATCAGGTCGGTTAAACGGCCCTGATTACGGAATGGCTCGCGGGTAACAGTAGGATAATAAATCAGTTTTTCGCGCACCTCTTCACCAAAGAATTCGTTATGTGGCAGCTCATGGGTGATGAAATCGGCATAGGCCAGCTCACTCACCTGGCGCACACCATGCACCAGAATTATTTTCTTGTACTGTTCGTACACCTCTGGATCCTGAATCAAACTTAAAAACGGCGCCATGCCGGTGCCGCTGGACAGCAGGTAAAGATAGCGGCCGGGCAATACATCGCGCGCCACCAGTGTGCCGGTCGGTTTACGCGAAACCAGCAGCTCATCACCCACTTGCAGGTGTTGCAGGCGCGAAGTCAGCGGGCCGTTTTGCACCTTGATGCTGAAAAACTCCAGGTGTTCGGCGTAGTTGGGGCTGGCAATGCTGTAAGCACGCATCAGCGGTTTGTCATTCACCATCAAACCAATCATTACAAACTGGCCGTTTTCAAAACGCAGGCCAGGATCGCGGGTGGTAGTGAAACTAAACAGGGTGTCGTTCCAGTGATGCACGCTCAGCACGTGGGTGCTGGCGAAGTTGGTGGGTTTATCTAGAGACATTACAAACTCGGAGTCGTTAGTTGGATTCAGGTAGGGCGGCGGTCAGTGCCGGTACAGCTACAAACAGATCGGCAACCAGACCGTAATCGGCGTTCTGAAAGATGGACGCATCCGAATCCAGATTGATGGCGACGACAAACTTGCTGTCCTGCATACCGGCGGTATGTTGCACGGCGCCGGAAATGCCCACGGCGATATACAGTTCCGGCGCCACCAGGGTGCCCGATTGGCCAACCTGGATATCGTTGGGCGCATAACCGGCATCGACAGCCGCACGGGTGGCGCCCAAGGCACCGCCGAGCTTGGCGGCCAGCGGCGCCAGCACCGATTCAAATTTTTCGGCGCTGCCCAGTGAACGGCCACCCGATACCACCACACTCGCGGTGCCGAGCTCGGGGCGGTCCGACAGATTGCGCGTTTCCGCTAACCAGCGTGATTTATGGCTAGCGGCAGGCGCTGCGAGTTTGATAATTTCCGCTGGATTGCCAGCGGCGGCTGGATCAAATCGGCTGGCGCGCACCGTGAGCACCTGTATCGGATCACAACTCTGTACCGTTGCAAAAATATTGCCGGCATACATGGGCCGCACATAAGTGGCAGGCGCAACTATAGCGACCACGTTGCTGATCATGGCCACATCCAGCCGTGCCGCCGCGCCCGGCAGGATATTTCTGCCAAAGGCACTGTGTGCAGCGAGAATCACCGCGTAGTCGCGGCCCATGTTGGCGATGATTTTGACAACATCTTCGGCGAGCGGGTGTTGCAAATGCGGTGCTTCGACGCAGATCACACGGGCAACGCCGGTGATGTTGGCTGCGCTCTGCGCAACCGCGCTGAGTTCATTGCCAACCAGCAATACATGCACCGTCTGTTGCCAGCATTGCGCAGCCGTCACCAGTTGGGCAACGGAGGTTTTCAGTTTCTGATTTTCATGTTCGGCGAGAATCAACACGCTCATGACAAAATCCTCGCTTCCGTGCGCAATTTTTCAACCAGCTCCTGCACCGAATTGACCATGACGCAAGCTTTGCGAGCGGGCGGGTCGGTGACCTTGAGCAAGGTCATTCTGGGCGCGACATCCACACCGAGTTCCGTGGCGGTAAGGGTCTGTATCGGTTTTTTCTTCGCCATCATCAGGTTGGGCAGTTTGACATAGCGCGGTTCGTTGAGTCGCAGATCGGCGGTTAATACGGCGGGCAAGGTGACTGCAATTTTTTCATTACCACCTTCAATTTCGCGAGTGACAATGGCGGCGCCGTGTTCAATATTTAATGCAGAAATGAACGTGCCTTGTCCGTAGCCGAGCAGTGCCGCCAGCATCTGGCCGGTTTGGCCAGCATCGTCATCAATCGCCTGCTTGCCCAACAAAATAATACCGGGTTGTTCACGCTCAACAATTTTCTGGAGTAATTTGGCGACGCCCAGGGGTTGCAAGCGTGCATCACTTTGCACCAGGATCGCGCGATCCGCACCCAT
>JANOOU010000386.1:0-4979 GCA_031421475.1 Gammaproteobacteria bacterium
CTGCCTCCCGTCCGCCCCCACGGGGCTCCCTTAAAAGCAAAAGCCCAGACAAAAACAGCAGCTAAACGTAAAAGAAAAAAACACTTCTCACTGTAGCCGCGCGCATGGCAAACTCGCGTCCAGGAAATTTTTTTGAAAACAGCAGGGGTTTATCAGGATGATTGCCGCGCAAACCGGCACTGCATCAAGGGAAAATGCCTGTTGTTACGATGAAAGCACGTCGGGGGAACTGTTTTACAACTTGAACCGGTATTACGATCCGGCGACGGGAAGGTATATTACGAGTGATCCGATTGGGCTTGAAGGCGGGATAAATACTTACGCTTACGTTGAAAATAACCCTTTGCGATTTGTCGATCCGTCAGGCTTAGCAAAAAATACAGTTGAAGCATACTGTATACGATATGGGCCAGCAGCATGCGCAGAAGCTGGTCAAGCAGAAACCTCTGCTGCTATGCGAGCAGCAAGGGCAGCAAAGAAGGGCGCGAAGCAGAAAGAGAAAAAACAAATTAATGATGTATGTAAAGATGAAAAAATAAGTGACAGAGAAGGCTTTGGTGATTTCATAGAGCAATACAAGCAAGATAGCGGAATGCCAAACGATGCTACGTTGCCTTACTCTACATTACGAGATCTCGCTAGAGAATTTAAATTATGACTAGTACTAAATTAAATCATGATGTTGATTACAAGCTTCGCTCTTCGCTACGAATTATGGGTGTGAATACTGATTGTATTGAGAGCTTAAATTATCTGTTAAAACAATGTACGCACAAAATCGCTCCGCTCTATAATAATGAGCTATTAAAAAACATTATTATTCCCATAAGTGATGATACTAACGAGGCCTTATTAAAAGAAATACTTTCTAAAGTAACTAATACTTTAGGATATGATTTATTTGTATCTGTTTCCTCTTTAGAGCAGTCATTAGTTATAGAGGTTCCCAGTGCAGTATTGCAGCTGCACTCATTTATTGGAGGTAAAGTTTGTTTTAGTTACACATGTATGTATGACGAACAAGGATAAATGTGCAGGAAAATGCACAGTAAAATGGGGTCAGACACCGTTAAAGGAGCGTTAAAGGGGTCAGAGCCCTTTAAAACAACTCCCCAAGCTGTTAAGATCGCATCTCCCTTAAAAAGCAGAGATAATCCATGCCCAGAAAGCCTCGATTTTTTCTTCCGGGTATGCCAGTGCATGTGGTACAACGTGGTCATAACCGCGCGCCGGTATTTTTCGATACGCCCGATTACCAAACCTATTTGCACTGGCTGCAAGAAGCTGCCGGGCGCTATCAATGTGATATTCATGCCTATGTGTTAATGACCAACCATATTCATTTGTTGGTAACTCCCCAAAATAAAAACAGCATCAGCTTGATGATGCAATATGTGGGGCGGCATTATGTTCCTTATATTAATCGTACTTACGGTAGCAGTGGCACAATTTGGGAGGGGCGTTACAAAGCCAGTCTGATTCAGGATGAACAATATTTGCTAACGTGCATGCGTTATATCGAGTTGAATCCAGTGCGTGCGGCTATGGTGAAATCTCCCAGTGCGTATCGCTGGTCGAGTTATGGTGCCAATGGTTTGGGTAAGGACAATGATTTAATCCGTACTCACGGTTTGTATAAGTCGTTAGGGCGAACCGTATTACTGCGCACTCAGGCTTACCGTGAATTATTTAAAGCGCAAGTGGATAATGACGTATTGCATGATATTCGTGCTTCGTGGCAAACCGGCACACCCTTGGGGAATGATGTTTTTAAAGAAAAAGTTGAAACCAAGTTGAAGTGTAAGGTCGGCCAGGCCCGGCGTGGGCGACCTTCAAAAGATCTTTGAGTTTTTTGCTGCTTTTGCCATCGGATTGTTTTCAATCAAACTGGTCTGTATACTAGTCTGCAAGAAGTAACGTACAGGAAAATACCATGAAGATCGAAATTGGTTCGTATGAAGCAAAAACCAGGCTGCCTGAATTGTTGCGGCAGGTAAAAACCGGTAAAAGCTTCACTATTACTAATCGTGGTAAGGCGATTGCGGATTTGGTACCCAGCGAAGGCGCGAGGGTGAAAGATAAGGTTGCAGCAGCGGAAAAACTGAAAACTTTTATGCTGGCCGACCCGGTGCGGGGGGTGGACATCAAGGCACTGATTGAGGAAGGACGTGCGTGAGTTTTGTTCTTGATAATTCAATAACAATGCGTTGGTTTTTTGGAGATGGCAAGCCACAAGAAATTACTTATGCCGGTAAAGTGCTGGATGCGATGAAAAAGACCCACGCCATGGTGCCAGCGACCTGGGGATTGGAAGTGGCTAACGTAATTGCCAGGGCCGAAGCCAAAGGCATCGTGACAGAAGCGCGTAGCGGGGCCTTTCTTGAAATGCTGGAAGGCGTAGACATTGAGGTGGACTCAGCTACCTTCGCTCATGCCCTGGCAGGTACTTTGCAATTGGCTCGACGTTACAACCTCTCTGCATACGATGCATCTTATCTGGAATTGGCATTAAGGCTGGGTATGCCACTCGCTACACTGGATGAAGATTTGCAGAAGGCTGCAAAAAAAGCGGGTGTGAAAAAATTTGTCTGATGCCGAAACTGCGTTTTTTTCGCTATTTTATTTTTGCCAGGTTTTGGCTGTGTTCGCTACGTTTTTCAACAAGCTGTTAGTGAGTTTTTCAGAGGTTGCCTGAGTTTGGGTTTGTTAATTCATCGCGCGCACTGTGCATTGCTTATTGCGCCCTGGGTGATTTGGCGGCAACAATTTTCTGCAATACCCTGGCTGCTGCTGCAAAACCAAAACTCGCCGTTACACAACTCGACGAACCAAATCCCAGATTGCAATCCAGTTTTACGCCTTTCACACCGGGTTTGCTAGTGCAAACACTGCCATCCGCCTTCGGGTAGCGTTGTTGTTCAGTAGAAAAAACACAGTGCACACCAAAATTACGTTGAGTGTTGCGGGTATAGCCGTATTCGCTGCGTAA
Source organism: Gammaproteobacteria bacterium (assembly GCA_031421475.1). Taxonomy (GTDB): domain Bacteria; phylum Pseudomonadota; class Gammaproteobacteria; order SZUA-229; family SZUA-229; genus JACPVK01. The sequence goes on from JANOOU010000386.1 coordinate 2,990, forward strand.
ACGCGAACGCACTTTTGCAGCCAGTGGATCGTTCCAGGTTTTGGCCAGGTCAGTAATTTCAATTTTTGTAGGATCAATCAGGCCACCTGCGCCGCCGGTGGTAATTACGGGAATTTTATTGCGTTTGCAAAAATAAATAATCGCGGCTTTGAATCGAATGCTGTCGATGGCATCAATGACAAAATCATAATCACGTAACAGATAATTTTGTAGATTGGAATCGCTGATAAAATCATCAATGGCGTGGCATTCGCATTCCGGGTTGATATCGGCAATGCGGTCTGCCATCACGGTTACTTTTGATTGGTTCAAGGTAGCGCTCGTGGAATGTATCTGCCGGTTAATATTGCTGGCTGCTATATCGTCATGATCAATCAGGGTGATACGCCCAATACCGCTACGCGCCAGTGCTTCTGCCGCCCAAGAGCCGACACCGCCAATACCAATGATGCAGACATGCGCCTGACGGATCTTGTCTGCTTCATTTATTCCGTATAGCCGTTTGATACCGGCGAATCGTTCGTTATAAGTCATAGATTTGTGTTTGTAAGGCAGGCAATTCATTGCCAGATATCGTCAGAAATCTGACGACAAAACATGCCGCTGATGTAAGTTGTTGATAATTAATACCTAAACGTTCTGGCACAGTCCATGCTCATGCCATGCTAAGTCCGTTGATAGGTAGTGCATTACGTCATGAATCCGTCTGTTGCCAACATTGTTCAGAATCAGCACCCTGAGCGCCAGAGCCTGAAGGCGGCGTTCGACGAGTTTAATCGTCTGTCGCGTCAGTTGCAGCAGTCGTATGAAGATTTACAGCAGCGTACCGGTGAGCTCAATCTCAACTGGCTGCCGCATCCAGAATTCAATTCGGATAAACATGGGCCTTTGGCCAGTCGTATTGAAGTGCTACTGGCAACTCTGCCGGTGGCTGTCATCGTGGTAAATCAGTCTGGCATCATTATGACTGCCAACAGTGCTGCCGAACAATTCTTTGGCGCGCATTTACCGGGCAGGATTTTACAACAACTGATGCAGGAATATGTCAGTCATAGCGAAGCACACGATGTGTTTTTACATGATGGCAGTGTGCTCAGCATGAGTCGTAAATCACTGGCTGAAGACGAAGGTGAAATTATTGTATTTAGCGACGTAACCCATAATCGACGCTTGCAGGAAATGGCCGGGCGCCAGACACGGTTGGCTGCTATGGGGCAAATGGCGGCAGGTTTGGCGCATCAGTTACGTACACCGTTGGCATCGGCCATGTTGTATGTGTCACAACTGGAACCTGCCCGGCAGCGACCTGACTTGCACATTAAAGTCACTGAAAAAGTACGGTCCAGTTTACGTTATCTGGAAAAACTCATTAATGACATGTTGCTCTACGCCAAAGGTGGCGATTTTTCAACAAGCCGGTTTTCATTGCATCAATTACTGGTTTCATTTCAGGCGCGTATTGAAGCACGTTTATTACAAACGGACAGTCAACTGATATTACAAAAACCACAGGCTGACCAGATTTTACGTGGCAGCCAGGATGCATTGGTAAGTGTCATGTTAAATCTGGCGGAAAATGCATTGCAAGTTAGTGGGCAACAATGTGTGATTGAATTATCCATACGCCAGCAAAATGAATATCTGATTATTTCATTGCGTGATAACGGCCCCGGCATGTCACGCGATACGCAAGCACATATATTTGAACCCTTTTACAGTCAACGCAGTGGCGGTACCGGTTTGGGTTTGGCTGTAGCACAAGCTATTGCCCAGGCACACCATGGTGATTTGTTGTGTAAATCAGAATTAGGACAGGGCAGTACTTTCTATTTATGTTTGCCGCTTAATCAGGGCGAGCAATTCATTCCCAGTGGGCCGGATGTGAAGCTGACGGTCGAAATAGCTAGCGGAGTTAACGATGAACAATCTCGCCAATAATTCATATCACGCCGTTAATAACACGTTGCTGATAGTTGAAGATGATGCACAG
>JANOOU010000387.1:0-1707 GCA_031421475.1 Gammaproteobacteria bacterium
CCACCTCCTCTCCGAGGCTATTGCCCCTGTCTCATAGGCCATTCTCAGAGCAAGGTAAAAATGTGGTCAGTAAATAATAGCGCCATTCTCCATGTTTACTCGCCTAACGATATTTTCTAAACTGCCCCACTACCACGCCAAAAATTTCCAGATCGCCCTTGGGTCGGATCACCGGATAAGCCGGGTTGGCAGGAATCAGCACGAACTTGCCCTTTTCATTGCCCAGCGTTTTGAGCGTGAATTCGTTGTCCACGATAGCGATGACCATATCGCCGGCACTGGCCGAGTTGCGCTTCTCCACCACCACCGTATCGCCCGGCATAATGCCCGCATCAATCATCGAATCGCCCTTGACCGTGACCAGCACCGTGCTGGAAGGATATTCAATCAGATACCCATCAATCGTCAGCGTGTCATGGTTGGTGTCTTCCGCTGGGCTGGGAAATCCGGCGCGCACGCTGTCATATACCGGGCGCTCAAAAAAACGCTTACCGGGCTTGAGGCGTTTTTCCGCAGTGGCTTCGAGAAAACCGAGCAACTTGAGCCGAGCCACCAGTGCCGCCACCGGCGATTTGGACTTGAAGCCGAGCAGCAGCATGACGGTGGAATACGGCGGCAATACGCCGTGGTCGGCGTAGTAGTCCTGCAATTTGGTGAGGTGTTGGGCGTCTTGTTCCATGGACGACAGCATATGGAACGATCGTTCTTTTGTCAACCACTACAGAGTGAAACTGGATGCGTCCCTTGAAACCATTAAAGGAGCTTTTGAAACTGTTCGCGACTCAAATCACAATCACGAAGAATTTTAGCGAACAACCCCCCGGCCCGATTGTTTCGCCAGCATGAACTGGCACAACTGTCGAATGGCCATCATGGTGATGAAGGAAATGATGACTACCTTTGACGCGGTAGCAGTACAAAACCAGCCTTCTTCAAGATCGGCAACAGCTCCTTGCCGGTCAGGCTGGGAAGAGATGTCATGCGGCAACTGAAATGCGTTGAACCCCGACAAAATCGAGCGGTTCAAATGTTGTACCATGCACTTCAAGACAAAGCTCAATGGCTTCACGGGTGCGCTCCATTAGTTCATCAAGGGATTTCGCCTGGGTGTGGCAACCAACCAGCGCAGGGACCGAGGCCACGAAATAACCTGCCGAATCTTTTTCAACAATCACATCGAATTGGTGTGTCATATTAACCTCCAGTCTTTCACGACAAAATTGTACACCGAAGTAGCACGGTAGAGTGCAATAGCGAAGCGTATGCACCGTTGAGCGGCTTATTGGCTTAGGCGAGTAACGAAGGACTTGATCTGATTGATGGCCAATGAATGATCGTGAAAGCAAGGTTTTTTCATGGCGGCTCCAACTTCAGTTTTTCACCCAATTCTCAACCTTCAAACCCGGCACCCGCTTGAACTCCCGTTCATTATTACTGACCAGTATCCAGCCTTCAGCTTTGGCATGGGCGGCGATCCACAGGTCGTTATTGCCGATCGGTTGCCCGGCTTGTTCCAGTCTGGCGCGAATTTTCCCATAATGCGTTCCAACCGATTCGGTCATGGGCGCGACTTGTATGCAGTTTGTCAGTTGTTCGATGACAGCAAAGGTTTTTTTTGGAGACTGGCTTTTTTCCGCGCCGTAGCACAATTCACCCAGGGTAATTACCGACATTGCCAATTCATCTGCGCTGTGTTGGGCAAAGCGG
>JANOOU010000388.1:0-6545 GCA_031421475.1 Gammaproteobacteria bacterium
AACGCTGAATACCGGCAATCAGTTAACGATTAATTCAGGCATTCCCAGCTACAACTCAACTGGATCTAGCGTTAATGTAACAAGTGGATCCTGGTTTGGCAGTGACGGTAATGGTGACAGCCAGATTTCAGGCGTAGAGAAAACTGCACTGCACCAAGGTACCGAGGGCTTCATCATTGGTGTAATACAAGGAACCGGTACACCGACTCATAGTGGTGCGCCACTTGCAACAGACTGGAACCGGATTACCGCACCCTATGCATTTTTTGGTAACACTGCGCAGGAATATACCACTTCGCCCATTACCGGCAGCACCGAAACCGGCCTGGATTTCAGCGGCTTTAACTGGCCATGGAATGGTGTTGAAAACATTAATTTTGGCACAGGCGCATGGGGCGCAGGTTACACCAATGGCATAGCCAATTTTGTCTGGGATGGTGTTTACGGCCACAGTTATACACTGGATTACCGTACGACCATAGCAGCGGGTGATCCGTCCGGTATTGGTGGTTATCAATTTGCGTATCACTTTGAAGGCACAGTCAATGCGGTGCCGGTACCGGCAGCAGTCTGGTTGTTTGGATCAGGCCTGATTGGGTTGTTTGGTGTTGCAAAACGTAATCGTAACGCACATCAGCCAAGTTAATTTAGCTCACCTGGGTGGCTCGTTCTGCGAACAGAAAAGAGCCACTCAATGTTGGACTTTCGAGTACGTATCCACGAATAGCTTTACTCATTACTCGCGAATTTTTTAGATTGTCAGGAATTACGTTATGAAAATGCGTTTACGAAATTTAGTGTTGGCAAGTATGCAATTTATTGCACTGCTTATCTCATTTCCCGCAATCGCCGCTTCCATAGGTCAGTTAACCATTGTTGGCGATGCTAATCAGCCCGGCATTAGCGGCAATTATTCAACTACCGCCAATTTCAGTTGGATGTCACAAATTTTCCCGGGTAACACCTCTGGTTTTAGCTGGTCACTTGGTTCTGGCTCCGACAACGGCATTTTGTTTGGGCAAGCTCAAAATGCCGGTGAGATGCTATCAATACGCCCCATGTTCAATCAGCCTACAACCTTTTACAGTGTAGGCTCCGGTCTCACTATTGATAATTTAAATGTAATTGATATGAGCAATTTACGCATGCAACATGCCAGTACCATTATTGATGTAGGTTCAGGCTCTGGTTTTAATACACTGGTTAATCGTGTATCAGATATTACGTTGCTTGCTCAAGGTGAAAATGGCTGGATGCTCAACCAAGACGGTAGTTACTATCTCATTTACAACACACGCGGCACCTGTGATACCTGCAACCTGGCATTGCATTTATACGGAACCGCTGTTGTTCCGGTTCCACCTGCTATCTTGTTATTCTGTTCGGGTTTAATGAGCTTCGCTATAATGCGTCGCCGCCAAAAACAGGCCTTTTAACCCGTACCATCCTCCCGCACAAAGGGAGGGTGAGCCAAAAAATTAAGATCTGGCGGGCCCGGTTTGCAAAACCGGCAATTTTTTAGGTAAGAATCGTTCGCTCAACCCGAACCCGATGATTTACTCGCCGTACGCTCTGCGGGTGCTTACGGTTTTTCCATGAGCTCCAATTACAACACCCGCCCGCGTGCAGCAGAAATTATGATAGATAGTGATAAAGCACATATTATTCGCGAGCGCGAAACACTGGATCAACTCATGGCTGGTGAATCTATCCTGTAACTTTAAAACTGTACGTAATCTCATCCATACTGTCGATATACCTTACAAAACACACATCAGCTCTTCCCATACTATTCGCCAAGCTTTTTATTTAACTAGCTTTTTTCATATGGGTGTAGATCTTGCTGTCCACAAGTCGGCTTCAACTTTAACTGCTGGTGCAGGGCAATGAGTTGATTACATAAATGAAAAATTTTGAGGGATGATGTATGAAACAAACCACACTGCAACTATCCATGATTACGCTTCTGGGCCTTACCAGCATGATGACACAGGCTGCAACGCTGAATACCGGCAACCAGCTCACCATTAACTCAGGCATCTCCGTCTACGATTCCTATGGCGCCATCACTGACGTAGTATCAGGCTCTTACTTTGCTTGTGAGTGCAGTGGTAATGGTCGAATTTCGGGCTCCGAAAAAATCGACCTGCAACAGGGTACCGAGGGCTTCATCATTGGTGTAGTGCAGGCTCCCGGCACGCCGACTCATGTGGGCCAACCCCTGCCAACCGACTGGAACAGAATTACCGCGCCCTATGGATATATTGTTGCCACTGGGCAGGAATATACCACTTCGCCCATAACCGGTAGCACCGAAATGGGTCTCGATTTCAGCGGCTTTAACTGGACATGGAATGGTATTGAAGTCATTAATTTTGGCACAGGCGCATGGGGTGCAGGTTACACCGATGGGATAGCCAATTTTGTCTGGGATGGTATTTACGGCCACAGTTATACTCTGGATTACCATACGACCATAGCAACTGGTGATCCGTCCGGTTTTGGGAGTGTGAAAATTGCGTATCACTTTGAAGGCACCGTCAATGCAGTGCCGGTACCTGCAGCGGTCTGGTTGTTTGGATCAGGCCTGATTGGGTTGTTTGGTGTTGCAAAACGTAATCGTAATGCACGTCAGCCAAGTTAATTCAGAGCACGAAAAAATGTCATTTTTATCTCCTGTTTATTTCTTCATGGCTCCATTTCTAATCACTTGCGTGATTGAAAATGGCGCCACATCCTTGTACCGCAAGGAACCTCTGACTTATTCAGAGGTTCCTTAATACTTCAGGAAATAAAATAAGCCGTTCGCGCATTCAATGCCACATCGTACATCGCTGCCACACCACAAATATCCACCGGCACCACCCATTCATCCGCTTCAAATCCCATGATGGCTAACGAGGGTGAGCAAACCTGAAAGGTGATTCCCAACTCTTTCGCCAGTTCAATTTGCTCTTCCAGAGGTGACATCTGACCTTTCATCATGTGATTAAAAAATACTCTGCCTATGCCCCCAAATGACATTTTGGACGGGGCCAGATCTTTACTGCTACCTGGCAGCATCAAATTAATCATCTTATGAAAAAATTTCTTGCCCTTTAATCGCCGCCCTTTCTTGATGACACTGCAGCCCCAAAACGTAAAGAACATAGTGACTTCCATGCCCATGGCCGCTGCACCATTTGCCATAAAAAATGCCGCTATGGCTTTATCAAAATCTCCTGACAACAGAATGATCGACACCTTATTTTCAGGAACTCGCGGCTTGATTTCCGCCAGTTGACGCTCCAGCAAAGTAGTGCGTGCATGCAAGTCTTGTTCAGATGAATGAATTGATTCGATAACTGTTCCCATATAATGTTCCTTACAGGTTGAGCCAGAAATAACTGGCTTGATTAGTCAATTTTGTGTATGTAGCTACTACAGTTCGTAAACACTCTCATTACGTAAACAAGCATATGTACACAACCCGCATTTGTGAAATGGTTTTTTGATTGTCAGTTTAACTAACTACTTTTATAAAAAGGCAAGCTAGATGACCCAACTCAAGGTAATGGAGCTACTCGAAGCAACACAAATATTCGAACGCAAACTGGGATTGGCTTTAATGTACTCGTGTCTGCGATTGCCGCAATTTAAAGCCATGTTGTTTCTGGAACAGCTGGGGAAAATTACCGTATCGGATTTAAGCAGACATCTGAATGTTACGCGTGCAACGGTAAGTATTTTAATCAGTGAACTGGTTAAGGCCGGCCTGGTAGAAAACCTCGTCAACAAAACTGATAAACGCTCTTTTTATCTTCGATTGACCGAGTCGGGTGTAAAACGTTTGGCGCTCGCTAAATCGGAAGTAGCCATGGTAACCGAAAGTTTGTCCCGAAATTATTGTGATGAAACTGTGCAGGCGTTAAATCATTTTGCCTGCAGCATTCACCGTGAACACTAAGTAAGCTGAATAACACCGTTCCTAAATCATACCCGGGGCAGGCCATGGCGTTATTGTGAACTTACTTGGCCAAGTTTTTTGCATACGCATCGGCAAACTGAATCAGGAATGGTATGCTTGCTACTATGATACTCAACTTCACCAAAATGCACGGTCTGGGCAATGATTTTGTGGTAATCGACGCCATTAATCAGCCCGTTGAACTTAGCCCTGTACAAATACGTTTCCTGGCTGATCGCCGATATGGTATTGGTTGCGATCAACTATTGTTAGTCGAAAAACCGCAAACCACGACTGCCGAATTTCGTTACCGCATTTTTAATGCAGATGGCGGCGAAGTGGAGCAATGCGGCAATGGCGCACGCTGCTTTGCCAAATTTGTTCACGATAAAAAATTATCCAACAACCAGAATATTTCGGTTGAAACCGAGAGTGGCCTGATCGAGTTGTCACTACAAAAAGATGGCCAGGTCACGGTGAATATGGGCGTGCCAAGGCTAGACCCGGCAAGCTTGCCCTTTCAAGCCGAGCAACAGGCTACCCATTATGCCCTGCAGGTAGCCGACACCACCCTTGAGATCGCCGCTGTCTCCATGGGCAACCCACATGCCGTATTACGTGTGGAGAATGTAGACACGGCACCGGTAGCTCGCCTGGGGCCATTAATCGAAACCCATTTACGCTTTCCACGGCGAGTCAATGCGGGCTTCATGCAAGTTATTGACCGCACCCATATCAAGCTACGGGTGTTTGAACGCGGCGCCGGTGAAACCAAGGCTTGTGGCACCGGCGCCGGCGCAGCCGTGGTTGCCGGACAGATTCAGGGTTGGCTGGATACAACCGTTAATGTAACTTTAACCGGTGGCACGCTTGTGATTCATTGGCAGGGTGGTGATAATCCCCTCTATATGACCGGCCCCGCCACATCTGTTTACGAAGGAATAATTAAACTGTGATTACCCAGGTGCAATCAGCAGCTAACAATTCACCGCTCGACGAGCGGCAAATTACTGAATACCTCAAATCCCATCCTGAATTTTTTCGTCAACATCCTTTGTTGCTGGCGGAACTCAATATTCCACATCCCAGCGGCACAGCGGTCTCACTTGTTGAACGGCAAATACATGTACTGCGTGAACGCAATCAACAATACGAAAACCGTTTACGCGAACTGGTAGACGCCGCACGTGACAACCAGCGCCTGACTAACAGCTTGCAACATCTGGCCGTAAACCTGTTATTGGCCGAGGCACTCGACGACATACTCGCCACCGTGACCGAAGAATTACGCGCCCATCTGGATACAGATTTTGTCAGCCTGCGTTTGTTAGGTACCCTAAAGCAAGCGGCGAAACAACCGGAACGCTATCTCAGTGAAGGCGGCACCAATTTACAATCGCTGGGCAAACTCATTACAGACAAACATATTCAATGCGGCCGCATGAATGCCGAGCAAATTAAATTACTATTCGCCCACGAAGCCCCCGAAGTCGGCTCTGGCGCCATCATCCCCCTGCACCACACCACCACATTTGGTTTGCTGGCTGTCGGTGGCCGTGATCCGCAGCGCTATCATCCCGGCATGGGTACAGATTACCTGAAGTTACTGGGCGAATTAGTGAGCGCTGCAATCAAGCCTCATGTTTGATGATGATCTCGAAAAATTTTTTCAGTATCTGCAATCCGAAAGACACTATTCCCCGCACACCCTGAGCAATTACCGCCGCGACATTCGCGGCTTTCTTGATTTTTGCCAGCAGCATAACCTCAACGACTGGGTCAGTATCGATAGCCAGAACGTGCGCGATTATGTCGCGCGCCTGCATCGCCAGGGTCTCGCTGGTAAAAGCCTGCAACGATTGTTATCGTCGTTACGCAGCCTGTTCCGCCATTTGCTCAAACAACAAAAAATTCTGGCTAATCCGGCCACTGGATTACGTGCACCTAAATCTCAAAAAAAATTACCCGACGTGCTATCGCCCGATGCGCTGGATCATTTACTCAATCTCAAAGGCAAGGATTCCGAATCCTTGCGTGACCGCGCCATACTCGAATTATTTTACGGCTGCGGCTTGCGCTTGTCAGAACTCACTGGCTTAGATCTCGACAGCATCCGCTGGGGCGAACAAGTACTCGTAGTCCTGGGCAAAGGCAACAAACAACGCCGTGTACCTTTTGGCAGCAAGGCACGCGATGCCTTGCAAACATGGCTGACTCCGCGCGCACTGTTGGTGAATGAAAATGAAAACGCCGTATTTATTAGTTTAAAAGGCAAGCGCATCTCACCACGCAGCGTAGAAACCCAACTCAAAAAGCGCGCAAGAGAGCAGGGCATGTTTCAGCGCATTTATCCGCATTTATTGCGACACTCGTTTGCATCACACATTCTGGAATCCAGCGGTGATTTGCGCGCGGTGCAGGAATTGTTGGGGCATGCGAATTTGTCCACTACGCAGATTTATACCCATGTGGATTTTCAGCATTTGGCAAATGTTTATGATGCGGCGCATCCACGGGCGAGGCGGAAGAAGATTTTGACTGAATAATCGAAATTTATTTGTTGTATTCGCGTAACGAGTTTACGATAAGCCTGATCAAG
>JANOOU010000389.1:0-1910 GCA_031421475.1 Gammaproteobacteria bacterium
TTAAACCTGCGTTATCTCGCGCCGATACTGACACTGATTGCGGTGATGGTTTTGGCATTTGTTTTTTATCGTCCGGTGATCAAAATCACGGCGGCGGACTGCACGGCTCAAGCCGCACCCGGTGTTGACTGGTCGGCTTGCAATAAACAGGGTGTGATTTTACCGGTACAGGATTTAGCCGGATCGAAGTGGGTGAGCACACTTCTGAATGGTGCCAACCTGAAGGGTAGTCGGCTCGATAAAAGTGACCTGTCTTATGCCAATCTGTCGCACGCCAGTTTGCAACAAACCAGTTTACGTCAGGCTCAGCTCAAGGGCGCGGTCATGTTGCAGGCGGATCTCCAGGGAGCGGATCTGACACGTGCCGACTTGTCTTATGCCGAGTTAACCGGTGCCTTGCTCCAGGGTGCGGTGTTAGAAGGCGCTCGTTTTGACCATGCGATCTGGGTGAACGGTGAAACCTGTATAGCGGGTTCGGTAGGGGGGTGTTTGCTGGCTAAATAAGTGTCAGTTTTCCGTCTCTCCCTCTCATCTGTTTAAATTTCTTGCTGTGCTTAGCGATAAATATTTGTCACAGGCTACAGGAGTACGTTATAACTGTTTGAAATCAATGAATAATTTATTTTGGCATGAATTTAGCTGGTGTCTTGCTACCGTTACCAGGAAATCACACCATGTCCACCACCACCTCATCCCTTGATCTGGTTAGAGATTTACGCGATGTGCACAATATTTTGCACGCCAGAGAACAGGCCGAATCCCGTCGCCCGCAATCGGCTGGCTGGCATCCCTTGGCGCTGGAATTGACGCTGAAATTACAAACGTCGCTGGAAGTAGAGTGGGTTATTAATCAGTTCATGAGAATGATACACAGCCATCTTATGTACGATGGCTACAGTTACAGTTTGCCGTTGCAGGAAGTCACCCTGAATGAAGGTCGGGAGCTGGGCCACAGCTGCGCCTACAACCTGAGTATTGATGCGTCTGAACTGGGCAAGCTGGTGCTGTATCGCGGCCGCAAATTTATTGAATCCGAGTTGATGGTGCTGGAAAATTTAATTGCCAGTTTAATCTATCCCTTACGCAATGCAGTTTTATATCGTACGGCTACCCGGCAGGCACATCGTGATGTACTCACCGGTGTTAATAATCGATCTACATTTGATGCCACCGTTACACGCGAAGTTAATCTCGCGCATCGAAATGATCGTGAGCTGGCGATGCTGGTCATCGACATTGATCATTTCAAACGTGTGAATGACACCTATGGTCATGCCGCCGGTGATGAAGTTATTAAGCAGGTAGCCAAAATAATTAATTTGTCTGTGCGTAACACGGATCATATTTTCCGTTATGGTGGTGAGGAGTTTGTGGTATTGCTGGAAGCGGCCAGTTGTGAAAAAGCCTGTGTTATAGCGGATCGTATTCTGGATGCCATGCGCCATACTACGGTCGACTGGCAGGGTCAACAATTTACAGCGGCTGTCAGTATTGGTGTGAGTTGTCTGGTGGCTACGGATACACCCAATGATTTGTTTCATCGGGCTGATCGTGCACTTTATGAAGCCAAAAATACCGGGCGCGATCAATATCAGATGATCTGAGTATCTATTTCAAAAAAACCGTGAGTGTCAGGCGTTTTTTTGTCAGATATTTACGGTTTTTTATCCGTTAATCATTGTTGGGCACCTCTAAAAATGCACTTTTTCCGCGATGGCTGCGTCACCGATTTTTGCTCCTGCAAAATCGGCATACAATACATCCTGTATATAACCTCCGCGCTCGAATCCTCATGTATGACTATACACTGCGGTTCTCGGCTCTGGCTCCCGGCTTCGCTCTACCTCCTGCCTCCATGCAGTCGTCCGCGCGATGCTTCCTTGCCCTCACGAAAAAATTACTATTTTTAG
>JANOOU010000390.1:0-2167 GCA_031421475.1 Gammaproteobacteria bacterium
GTTTGTTCCTTACACAATTTAAACCCGCTCAAAATGGCATCCATGCCGCCACCGTAACCGCCTCATCCAAAACATTTCAGCGCCAACAAGTGTTTTCGTTCCGCTCAAACTTGCCGGTGCACACCCCCATAGCCGAACCAACCACACCCGAAGCACCCGATCCGACAACGCCAGATAAGGCGGTCATTGTTACCGAACCCGCGCATGAAGAGTCTGACACTCTGTATGCTGCAATGATCTTTGTCGGAGTGAATATTGTGTTGTTACTAATCGGTGTCAACATTTATTTTTTCATGCGTTCGAAAAAGAAAAAAAATACAGATTAATACGACACGGATAACCACAAGCCATGTACATTCCATTTATTTATGTATTATTCATCGCAGAAGCAACCCTGCTATTTCTGGTTATAAGCATTATTCTGGGTATAGTGGTATATCGTAATGCTCATAAAAAACCAACGCAAATACCCGTACCTGTCAATCAAAAAACAATCAATCCAGGCCACAGCTATATCGAACTTCTGGATAGAGAATTAACAAAAAATACTACACAAACAGCCATTGTAAAAAACAGCGAAATATCAACCGATCAACAAACACCTGCGACCTCCATCACCCATAGCGAATTATTAACAATACGTGACTTATTTTTAAATGTAGAACGAACAGCCGCCGAACATGCTAGCAATGACATTATATTTTGGGACAAAATTTTAACCGGCATAAAACATGTCGCCAACCAGCTTAAAACAACTGAAACAATTATCAACACGGTTGTAAATAAAAAAATAGAAACCAAAGAAAAAGTTTTTTATATCGAAACTCAAGGCAAGAAAATTGATGGCGAAGTAAACCGCCTGAAAGATATTATTTTTGACCAGGAAAACACACTGAGTGACCTCATTAAGTCACTTAAAAAAACCGAAGATCAGGCAGGTGACGCCAAAAACAGTATTGGTGTTACAGAGCTGCGTGCCCAGCTTGGTAATTTTGAAAGACAGGTGCGCGATTCAAAAACCTGCATGGATGTGCTGGAACTTGAAAACAATCGTCTGCAATCTGAAATCAATAAAATGCAAGCCGAGAAAGCGACGTCAGCTGATAATAGTGAAGCCAGCGATGTGCAATCAATGCGCGATACACTGGAAAAACAAAAACAACAAATATCGTCACTCAGTCAAGCCATTGATGACCTGAAACTAGCTACTGAGCAAAGTGAAAAAATCAAGAGCACACTCAACGATTTTGCGCGCAGCAGCCAGGAGATGATGAGTTGCATCACTATTCTTGAAGAAGAGAACGAACGTCTGACAGCGATATCGGCGGGTGCCGGAGCAGAAGCAACCGGTGACAATCCCGTATTGAAAGCACAGATTAAAAAACTGGAAGAAGAACTGATCAAAAAAAATGTGGCCTATGCCAAATTACAGGATGAATTTTCATCCGTCGAAAAAGAATACCTCTCCATGTATAACGCCATGCACGGTGACAATAGCTGATGACTGGCGGATACATGTATAATCGCCGCTCTCACTCATACTGTATCGCGCCATCATGTCAAAAACGCTAGAACTGGCTATTGAACTTATTTCCAGGCCATCGGTTACACCTGAAGATCACAACTGCCAGAACATCATGGCAACCCGCTTACAGACGCTGGGCTTTAAAAATGAACACCTGCGTTTTGCCGAGGTGGATAATCTATGGTCACGTCGCGGCACGGCTGCACCCTTATTTGTATTCGCCGGCCACACCGATGTAGTGCCCACCGGGCCGCTGAGTAAATGGTCCAGCGAACCTTTCAAACCGGTGATACGCGATGGTCATTTATACGGTCGTGGCAAGGCAGATATGAAAGGCAGCCTCGCTGCCATGATAACCGCCACCGAACGTTTCATTGCCAGGCACCCGAATCATAAAGGCTCGATTGCCTATCTCATCACCAGCGATGAAGAAGGTCCCTCTATCAACGGCACCGTAAAAGTGGTTGAACATTTACAAAAACGCAATGAAAAAATCGACTGGTGTCTGGTGGGTGAACCGTCAAGCACCAACAAACTCGGCGATGTGGTGAAGAACGGACGCCGCGGTTCACTCGGGTGCACGCTCACCATTCGCGGCAAACAAGGCCATGTGGCATATCCACATCTTGCGGAAAACCCCAT
>JANOOU010000391.1:0-4673 GCA_031421475.1 Gammaproteobacteria bacterium
TGATTTCGGCGCCAATTAAAGGTGTGACGCCATCTGACGCCGTGGTTTTGCCGCAGATTACTGCGCGATTGGTTTGTGCTGTACATTCCGCAAGACCTTGTATGGGCGCACCAGAAGATGGCGGTGCTGAGTCGCTGGAGCTGCTGCAGCCGGTGAGTATTAATGAAGAGAAAATAAATCCGAATAGTATTTTGATGCTCATATGACGATTCCTTGTAGTGAGGCGGATGAATAAAGAGTGACGTGGTGACTGCTTATCCACATCCCTGTATTGTGTGTTGCACTGTACTACTAAAGTTGAAAGGTGTACACCGTAAATATTTTTGGCAATTACAATATAGGGGCAGTTTCGTAGGGTGGGCAGGGCTTTATCTGCCCACGCATGAATCTAACCGCGTGGGCAAATAAAGTCCGCGTAGATCCGATTAGGCTACGCTAATCGGATCTACAATTTCTTTTGCTTTATTCTTTTGTTTGCGCTTTTAGGCCCATTAGCCGTTTACCGAACAGCGCGAGCGACTCAGGGTGAAATGGCCATGGGTGAGCAGCACTGCTGCGAACGACATGCATACGGATGTGCATGGCCGGTCTTTATCAGCGAAGCATGGAATGCGTAGCGATAAAGGCCATTTCAGTTTTGATAAGCAGGGACGCGCATCAAAACGGCCCTGAAAGACGCTCGCACTGTTCGGGGACCCCGAAGGGGTAAACGGCGTGGGCTAGTATTTTTTGGTGCCTTTTTGTTACGTTAACAAAAAGTTACCCGCCCAGCTAGGGCGGAATAAAGCTTGCAGCACCAGATGCTAAATCAGTAAACACGCAAAACTAAAACTATGCATTCCCACGCAGAGCGTGGGAACGAGAAAAAGCCAGGTAAAAATCAGTAACCAATAAAATATCAAAAGCTGTAGACCGGCTTTCGCCGGTATGACGACACTGGTAGGCGGATTATCAACCTGTAATCCCCAAAACCCCCATCGCGTTCCGCGTTGTAATCTCTGCAACCTGTTGCATATCCATCTCTTTAACTTCAGCGAGTGCCCGCAAACAATCCGGTAAATATTCCGGGCTGTTGCGTTCGCCACGATGCGCCGCCACGGTTAAATCCGGTGCATCGGTTTCCAGAACTATATCGTCCAGGGGAATCACTTTTGCAAGATGACGTAATTTGTTAGATCGCTCATAAGTAAGCATGCCGCCAAAACCCAGTTTAAAACCCAAATCCGTGTAATGCTTGGCTTGTTGCTCACTGCCGTTGAAGGCATGTGAAAAACCGCCGCGCACTTTAATACGTTTAAGGGTTTGTAAAACCTGATCATGAGATTTACGTACATGCAACACGACCGGTAAATGGGCATCGCGTGCAATGCAGAGTTGCGCTTCAAAAATTTGTTGCTGGCGATTGCGATCGAGTGTGGTCATAAAATAATCCAGGCCGATTTCGCCAATGGCTGCGGGTTTTTCTTTTTCGATCGATTCGGCCAGGGCAATAATGTCTTCATCACGATGTTGATCAATATAAACCGGGTGTAGGCCCAGGGCCGGGTACAGGCCTTTGTTGGCACGGCAATAATCCATTAAAAAACGCCAGCCTGAACGATTCACCGCAGGCACCAACAGGTGTTGCACACCCTGAACACGGGCGCGTTCCAGCACGGCATCTCGATCAGCATCGAATTCTGTAACATCGAGATGGCAGTGGGTATCGAACAGATTAATGGTATTCATATAATGGCACCTCTAAAAATAGTGATTTTTTCGTGAGGGCAAGGAAGTACCGCGCGGAGAACCGCAGTGTATACGTCATACATGAGGATTCGAGCACGGAGCTGACGCGGCCATCGCGGAAAAAGTGCATTTTTAGAGGTGCCCATAAAAATAATGCCACAGAACACGTAGGGTGGGCAGGCCGTTTTGTCCACCATTCATCCGCGTGGGCAAAACAGCCTGCTCACCCTACGCACTGCTTCAGGCTTTTTTGATTGGGATTTTTAAATATCGACTGCCATTGGCTTCCGGCTCTGGCATCACGCCGGCATTAATATTGAGCTGCACACTTTGATATATCAATTTCGGATTGGGCAAGCGCGCATCACGCTGCTCCATAAAGCTGACATAATCTTGCTCACTACGTGATGCAGGTAAATCAGCATTGCGTTTTTTACTTTCGCCCACTGTGGTTTGTACTTGTAACTGACGATTGCCTGGATAATCATGAGCCGGAAATATTTTTATGTCATCTGGCCTGGTGTATATTTTTTTGGTAATGGAATGATACAAATCTTTTGCACTGCCATTGGGGAAATCACAACGGCCCGTGCCAATATCCGGACAAAAAATAGAATCGCCGGTAAACATCGCATCACCCACCTTGTAGGTTGTACAGGCCGGTGTATGCCCTGGCGTGGTTAAAACCTCCAGCCCTAAACTACCGGCTTTTAATACATCGCCCTCTTTCACCAGTAAATCAAACTGGCTGCCGTCGGTTTTGAATGGGGCCGGCATGCTCAGAATATTTTTGAAAGTTGATTGTACCTTGCTGATGGCGGCGTTGATCACCAGGGGAACACTGTAACGCTCTTTAAAGTATTGCATGCCGGTTACGTGGTCGGCATGAATATGTGTATCCACCACATAGTGCAAGCGCAATTTTTTATCGCTAATAAATTCATTCAGGCGGGTAAGACTGCTTTCATGTAATGACCAGGCAATGGGATCAAAATCCAGCACCGGATCAATTACCACGGCATCACCCGTAGCGGCATCGTATATAACATGCGTCAGGGTGAAGGTGGTTTCGTCAAAGAAAGTTTTAATTTCCATGGGGTACTCCGCAGGCTGAAGGGGAATATAACGTGTTCAGAGATTCCCTCACTATGCCGCCGCCACTTTTTTCTTGCTGGCACTAAATACCAGCTGATCTTTTTCAACCGCCACTGCAATCACATCGCCCGGCATGAATTTGTCTTGTAATAATTTCTGCGCCAGTGGATTTTCCAGAGTCTGCTGGATAACGCGCTTGAGTGGCCGTGCGCCATACACCGGATCAAAACCGGCTTCACCCAGTTTATCCAGAGCGGCGGCTGATAACACCAGATCCATATCTTTTTCTTGCAGGCGTTTACGCAGCGATTCAATTTGAATGCCGGTAATAGCACGAATTTGTTCACGGCCCAGTGTATGAAATACAATACTCTCGTCAATTCGATTAATAAATTCCGGTCTGAAATGTTGCGCGACATTTTCCATAACAACCTGTTTCATTTTTTCGAATTCACCTTTTTCGGAAAATTCCTGAATATATTGTGAGCCCAGATTGGATGTCATCACGATGACGGTATTGCGAAAATCCACAGTGCGCCCCTGGCTGTCGGTCAAACGGCCGTCATCCAGTACCTGTAACAACACATTGAACACATCAGGGTGTGCTTTTTCCACTTCATCGAGCAATATGACCGAATAGGGCTTGCGGCGCACGGCCTCCGTAAGATAACCACCTTCTTCGTAACCTACATATCCCGGTGGTGCGCCAATCAATCTGGCAACAGAATGTTTTTCCATATATTCCGACATATCAAGGCGTACCATGGAGTCATCGCTATCAAATAAAAATGACGCCAGCGCCTTGGTCAATTCTGTTTTACCAACACCGGTCGGGCCTAAAAACAAAAACGATCCATTGGGGCGATTGGGATCAGACAAACCGGCGCGTGAGCGGCGTATGGCATTGGATACAGCGGCCACCGCTTCTTCCTGGCCGACAACACGTTTACCTAATTCATCTTCCATGCGCAATAATTTATCTTTTTCGCCTTCCATCATTTTGTTCACCGGAATACCGGTAGCACGAGACACCACTTCTGCAATTTCTTCTTCGGTTACACGGTTACGTAATAATTTCATTTCATGCATTTCAGCCTGCGAGGCCATGTCGAGTTGTTTTTCCAGCTCGGGTATGCGGCCATATTGCAATTCGGACATGCGTGTTAAATCACTGGCGCGGCGTGCCGTTTCAAATTCCATCCGTGCTTGCTCCAGGCGTTCCTTAATATTGGCGGTACCTTGTAGTGCGGCTTTTTCAGAGACCCAAATTTCTTCCAGATCCGCATATTCCTGTTCCAGCTTGTCAATTTCATCTTGCAGTTTTAACAAACGTTCGCGTGATGCCTTGTCGCTGTCTTTGCCCAGTGCCTCACGTTCAATTTTTAATTGAATTAAACGACGCTCCAGTCTATCCATTACTTCAGGCTTGGAATCTATTTCCATACGAATTCGGCTGGCGGCTTCATCGATTAAATCAATCGCCTTGTCCGGTAACTGGCGATCGGTAATATAACGATGCGAAAGCACCGCAGCGGAAACGATGGCGGGATCGGTTATATCCACACCATGATGAACTTCATAACGTTCTTTTAATCCGCGCAATATCGCAATGGTGTCATCCACATTGGGTTCATCAACGACAATAATTTGAAAGCTCCGCTCCAGTGCTGCATCTTTATAGAAATATTATCTATATTAATCCATCGAGGAGGCGCCTACACAATCTAACACGCCACGCGCCAGCGCCGGCTTCAACATATTGCCGGCATCCATCGAGCCTTCTGCCTTGCCGGCGCCGTCCATGGTATGCAATTCGTCAATAAATAAAATAATCTGGCCTTCCTGTTTTG
>JANOOU010000392.1:0-6429 GCA_031421475.1 Gammaproteobacteria bacterium
CCCAGGCAAGCGATGTCACATGAATGCCATGCGTAAGTAGCAGTACCTGAATTTACCCTAAGGAAGCTCTGATTAAGTCAAAAAAATATGAATGTAGGGCAGAAAAGTGCAACGCATCCGCCGATTATTCTGGTGGATGCGCTACGCTTATCCACCCTACGAGACTTAATCAGAGGCTCCTTAATGACTCTATGGCATAAACGATCAGGGCATTGATAATTCAAAATCAGCAATGGCTACGGACATACCATTCACCATCACTTCCACCCGATGTAACCCCGGGTAATAGACCCGTGTGGTTATTTTTTTGATGGTATGTGTTTTAGTCGAGATCAGTGTCTTTTTGGCTGGCAAGTTAATATTTCGCCACTTGAATACTTTGGGTGAGGTACTGCCATTCGCTTTTTGATGATGAACAATATAATCAATCATTAAGGCTTGTGCCTGGTCACATGCCGAGTCGATTGACAGGCTAAACTGCAAGGCATCACCAAACACGACAATCGGCGTCATGATATCAATACTGACGCGCCGTATTTCAGGGAGGTCGAAGCCTAATATTTTTAATGTTTTTACATGCCCCTGTTTAATTAATGTACGGCAGGCATGTGTAATCAGTTTTTTTCGTTCTGTATTAGCGCCTTTCATCCAACACCTGGCAATGGTGGCTATAAGCTCAGGGTGATCTTTTGCGATGTCATTCAGGTTATTGGCAACAGAACGCCGTACATATTCCTTATCATCATCTTTGAGTAATTCCAGTAACTCAATTACGGGTTTCGGATTTTTAATGTACAGTGGCAAATTCATAGCCCAGGGCAAACGCGGCCTGCAACCTTCTGAAGCCAGACGGCGTACATGTTGATTCTTGTCGCTAGTCCAGGTTTTTAAAACCGCCATGGTTTTTTCAGGAGCAGCCAGTAAAAAATAACGTACGCCATATTCGGAACTGGCGCGCTTGGTCATTTCCTTCAACAACCTCATCGATAAATCAAAATGCTCCTGCCCGCGTAATCCTACATAGTGTGTTAACGGCATAATGGCCCAACCTGATATTCCATTTTTATCGAGCGCTGTAACAGAAGTCTGTTCGTTCATTGCTGTGCCCAGGCTGCCCCGTAAAATACGGCCTGCTTTTTTGAAATCAACAGGCAGGTATTTAATCATGGCCTCAACAATACGATCCGTGCGTTGCTTTAATTCCAGTGAAGTCAGATTTTTTGTCGATGCCTTGATAAAACCAGTCGTATCAAACTCAGGATATTGCCGTTTAAAATATTTCGCCATGTCGGCAATAACGACTTTGTTAAGTAGATTTTTTAAGGGTTCTGCCATGAGATTTTTTATCCATACGTTGTTATTTCGTGCTCTGAGAACGCCAGGATGGCGTTATTCAGAGTTTCCGTAGATTAAAAAAATAGACACACTAAAACCAGTCATTAAGCATTATGCCAAGGCTCAAGCGTTTTGTTCTGTAGTTATAATCAATAAGTGATTCACCATAACCATTCACAAATTGTACATAACCACGGAACTTCCGATTTATGGAAAAACTATATCCAAGCTCATAATAACTATGTGGATTGTCTTGATTAAATGCACTGCGAAATACACTTGAAAACTGGTGATCAAGCTGTTTGTAACCCAGCCTGATATCAAAATTTCCCATATAATCTTCAATATCCGGATTGTCATCGTCGCCCAGTTCTTCAGGTATCCGGTACCAGGGCCTGAACCTGAACACCCAGTTTTTATAAGCCGCAGTACTGTTGATATATATTCGATTCCAGCTGCGTGACAAGGGCTCTGGCCGCCCGTTAGACTGATGGTTTAAAGCGAGTGATATGTGAGTTAATTTTAAATCTCCCAGCGATTTATTCACTAAAAATTCCCAGATAAGTTCCGGTTCGTAATTGGATTCACGAAAAGGGGCGGAGTTAGGATGATTATAAAGCTGCCACAAGGACAATTGGGTATAGGCAAACCATAGATGACTGTTGTGTACGAAAAAATCCCGGTTAAGCGGCAACCTGAAGCTAATCTGAAATTTCACTTCCAGATTTTTTAGATCTTCATCATTCAGGATTTGCGGGCTAACCGGGTTGTGTGGTGACTCATTAGGATTCGACAAATATGAAAATGGCAAAATATAACTGGGATGATGCGCATCCAGACTATAGCTGTTTTCAATACTGGTTGATTGCTGTTTAATACGCTCATCCAATACCGTGCCGGTTAAAGGCAGCGCACCACTTGATGTTTGCTGGTCATAACATTCCAGTCGCTTTTCTTTATCGACCAGATCGCTACACGCAGGCAATGCCTCCAGAGGCAGGGGCAAAACCACAACACATAATAAACAAATAGTTAAAGTCTTATTCATTGAACTCCAATATCAACACACACCTATGAAAATATGATGCCAATTTGGCGTTATGCCGAACCAGACACAATATCCATTCTATATTTCCGCATCAATTTCATTCTGTAACTTCTCAAGCTCATCCAGGATGCGGATAAACCGACGTCCGAATGGTGTTATCTGATATTCAACCCGGGGTGGTACCTCGGCGAACGCGATCCGTTCCAGAATGCCAAACTCTATATTTCGTTTCAGGCATTCGTTTAATACCTTGGTCGTTAAACCTTCAACATTGCGCACCATCTCACCGGGCCGGTTGATTTTATTGACCAGCAAATTGTAAACCGTAAGCGACCATTTGCAGCCGTATATAACCTCGACCATCCGCGCACTACGCTCCGGCGCAGACTTTCTTGAAAATTTTTTCTCTTTATTTTTCATTAAAATGCACCCATAAGTACCTACCTCACCGCTTTGTGCCGACTGTTCTAAAGTATATCCTGATCGTTATGATCGATCCCACTGTTTAAACAAACTTAACGGGGATTTACAATGAATACATCTAATGATACATGGGCAATGATTGTCGGTGGTTCGAGCGGAATAGGCTATGCTGTCGCAAAACAGCTGGTCGAATCGGGCACCAAAACGATAATCCTCGGCAAAAAATCAAGCAAGCTCAAACAAGCGGCTGTTGAATTATCCAGATATGGCGTGATTGAACCACTACAGGCCAATCTCTATCATCAACCTGACATCAAACGTGTTGTTGATATCAGCAATGATCAGGGTCGACACATAAAATATCTGGTAAACGCGGCGGGTTATTTCAATCCAACGCCCTTTCTAAATCACTCGGAAGAACATTATGAAATGTATATGGGGATAAACAAGGCGTTATTTTTTATCACCCAGTCCGTTGCAAAAAATATGATCACGCACGGTGGTGGCTCCATCGTTAACATCGGCTCGATGTGGGCCAGGCAAGCTGTTAAAGCCTCACCCTCTTCAGCTTATTCCATGGCGAAGGCAGGCTTACATTCACTGACACAACATCTGGCGATGGAACTGGCAGATCACAATATCCGGGTAAACGCGGTATCTCCCGCAGTCGTCAAGACACCTATTTACGAAACTTTTATGGATGCTAAAGAAATAAATAACACACTCGCTACATTTAATGCTTTTCATCCCATTGGCCGTATCGGATCACCGGAAGATATTGCCAATACAATATGTTTCCTGCTTTCCAGCAAAGCAGCCTGGGTTACCGGTGCAATCTGGGACGTTGATGGCGGTGTCATGGCTGGAAGAAATTAACATTTGCATCAACACGAACATATTTTATTCAACCCGTTGTGGCATGCAGAAATAATTTGCAAAGTTTAACTTCCATGAGTGAATACAGAGTTTACGGATAGCTCCTGACAGCGTGATGTCAGGAGCCATCAAACTCCCCGCTTATTCATACCTGGCCGTTTCCCAAACATGTATGGCCTGTTTGCGAATTTCACCCCAATGATAGCCACCCAGTTTACCGCTTTGTTGAATAACGCGGTGACAGGGTATGAGCAGTGCTACCGGGTTTACGCCCACCGCCTGCCCCACAGCTCTTGCAGATTTTGGATGGCCGATAGCCGTAGCGATCCGGTTGTAGCTGGTTACAGTGGCGGGTGGTATTTGTAACAACGCTTTCCACACACTGATCTGAAAATTTGTGCCGGAAACATGTAAGGACAGCGGGCCGTTGGATTTTTTTTCGCCGTTAAACAGGGCGGCCATCACGTCAGATGCACGCCGATGATTTTCCTGCACAATGGCATGCGGCCATTTTTTTTGTAATGCCGTCAAATGTTCGTAGATGCCAGCATGTTCTAAAAAAACAAAACTGCAAATACCGCGGGGTGTGATGGCAATGAACGCCGTTCCAAACGGCGTGTCATGCACACCGTATTCAATGTTTAAACCCGCACCACCCAGTTTGTACTCGCCCGGTGTTACCGCCTCCAGCTGAACAAAATGATCATACAAACGCGAACCGCTGCTCAAACCCAGTGTGTCCGACACTTCCAACAGTGGCTTGGCTTCACTCAATAATTGTTTAGCGCGCTCCAGCGTCAGCACTTGTAAAAAACGTTTGGGTGTTACACCGACCCAGCGGCTAAACAAACGCTGAAAATGAAACGGGCTCAGATGCACATGTGCTGCAATGTCATTCAGTGTGGGTTGCCGCTCTACCCGATTAACAATAAATGAAATGGCATCGGCGATGCGTTCATAATCAGACATTAAGGAATTCCATCGCTAGGGAACCACTAAACAAGGTATGTGTGGTCAAACACCGCAGGCCCACCGTGTGACTACCAACCCTGGCACCCTCGCGAGTACATAACGTTGCCGTCGCATAACCCATACCGGAACTTGCGCCGGTGTTAATGGCGACTTTATTGGACAATGCAGACATTATTAATACGCCTCCTGATTAAACGCTTACAGCAATAAGTTGCAAGCATTTACTATGAGGCGCTGAACACCGGTACGCGACCCGAATCTTGCTGTGTTTCAGCCTGAATACCGAATCTACCGGCGGACGTCTATTCGAGCACGGTTGAACGACGCTATAGCTGTTTGCTGCCAGTATTACGATCACCTTTTCTTTTTACCTAAATGGTATGTAAGCGCCAATGCAATACAATAGCTCAGCTCTTCTACAGGCACTTTGTTTTTCACATTGAATAGGATGCTTCTATTGCCGCCGAACTCGAAGAGGTTTCGATACATTTCTTTGTAAGTGTCCACCAGCGTCGTTTGGCAATGAAAATACATCGCGTATTGTTCATCATTCGATTTCACCTGGTCAATTCTGATCAGACTCCCGCTTTTGGTTTGCAGCGTGAGATAACTTGGCTGCCCCCATTTCAGCGTTTCTTCTATCTCACCCACTCCTTCGATTCCTGACGCTACATCGAATATTAATTGACGAAGAAATAGCAGTCTGGTTCTCATTTTTTTAGGGTATGCAGCAAAGACTGCGGCAACTTCAGTATTTTTAATGTTTCTAAATGGAGTCACAATGGCCTCTGTGTATCACCCAAGACATTAAACGTAATGCTGCGCAGGGACGGTCGCAATATATCCGCCCCTGACGCAACGATGGATTACTGCATGGTAATAAATGTACTCTCTGCTACCGACACATTACCTTCCGCTGTAACGGTTGATACAGCAATTTCATAACTTGAACCTGCCGCCAGCACACCCGGTGGAACGGCCAGAGTTAAAACATCGGACGTGACCGTGGCGGTTAGCTCGAAGCCGAGGTCGTCCTGTTTAATTTCAATGATGTAATTCGCTGCACCGGACACCGGCGCCCATTGCACCAGGGTATTGTTCGGGTCAACCATTTGATCATCACGCGGAACAAAAACCGGCGCCGCCAGCACGGTGTGTGTAAGCATCGCGGCTCCATAGATCCGTTGGCCACTGACAGTACGCCCAAAAAAAGTATAACGGCCTTCTGGATATGCCGCGAGCAGTGTTTGCACAGACGGTTCGGCGGTTTCGACTTTGCCCTGCTCCAAACCGATATTTCCTTCGTCTTTGGATTTTAAATTAACCACCGTATTACGATCGGGATCCTGAACAATCAGATGGTTCAAACCTTCAAAGGCTTTAAAGTTAATCACCACTTCTCCATCCTGATCAGTTTCGTTAACTTCGAAACGAATAGCATTGGTTTTGAAAACACCGCTTGCCGTAGCCGACCTCATGGTTTTCTCATCCTTATCCTGCGCTAACAATGCGCCGGATGTGAGTATCATAGTGAGTGCGAGTGCGGACAATGTATACGGACTGTGTGAATGTGACATGGTTAAATCTCCTGTAGGTTATCTTAGGGTTACGTTTTATCGGCAAGTACCGACGCAACAAACCTACACCTCGAAACTTAGGATTGACTGAGTGTGACCGCGAGCAAACTCTGAACTGTGTTACTCGCCTGAGCTGTGTTAATCGATGAAGTAACCGAAACCGCGCTGCGTTTTAATCAAATCCGCCGCAGCCACTGG
>JANOOU010000393.1:0-4282 GCA_031421475.1 Gammaproteobacteria bacterium
GCGATTCTCCCGGAACATGCGACCAGCTTGTGGATTGGCTATGGAGTTTTGAACCCCGTAGAGCGTCAATGCGGACGTGCTGATCATCATCTTCTCCTAAGTTCGAGATTAAAGGTATGGTGTCGATTCACTGCGTGAACCCTCAATGCGAAACACCTGAAGGACGCGTTAAGCGCCCAACTCCCATCTGTATGCAAGACGAACATCCGTCAGTAACGCACTGTCGAGCTCCCTTCAGCATGCAGGTAGCTCCCCATGTGGATCGGAAGCAAACCAACGCCCGCTCCTGAGCGCATCCCTCTCGAATGCCATGTTAGGCCTGGATGGTGTGAACACACTAAACGTGGCACACCACAAAAAACCTAACGCCTGAAATAGCATTTGCAATGTGGCACATAACTGCCACGAATAACGATGAAGCGGACGACGTGTGCAAGCTTAAAAATAAACGGCGTAACAACGGCTGCAAATGAATGAGCAATAACGAAAGTCTGTTGCGGTTACAAATAATAAAATGAAACAACGTGCCTAACGTAATTTAGACGGCCCAGAATATAACTCACTATGACGTGGTCTAATCGATTGGTACACCCCAGTTAAGAGATAATACCCATAACTGAGGATTGTATACATGACCAAACGAAAGCAATACACCAAAGAATTTAAACTCGATGCTGTCAATTTAGTATTGGAACAAGGTTACAGCCGGGCGGAAGCCTCCCGGCGGCTCGGCATTAACACCAGCATGTTGGCGCGCTGGGAAAAGGAACTGACTGAAAACAATGATCAGGCATTTCGTGGCAATGGCAACTTGAGCACTGAGCAGGAAGAAATCAAACACCTGCGTGCGGCTGTCAAACGCCTGGAAATGGAGAAAGACATTTTAAAAAAAGCGACGGTCTTCTTTGCCAAAGAAACGACATGAAATATGCGTTCATTGTTCGGCACAAGAAGACCTGGCCGGTTGGCCTGCAATGCAAGGTATTAGGCGTCAGTCGCAACGGATATTACAGTTATCAGCAGCGGCTTGCAGCCCAACCGCCAGACCCGGAACATGACGCCATGCTGCACTGGGTTAAACGTATTGCCGAGGCTTCTGACAACACCTACGGCAGCCGCCGCATGAAAAAGGCGCTCGGTGCATTGGGTTATGTCGTGAGTCGAAACAAAGCCAGAAATCTGATGCGCGAAGCCGGTGTAGAAGTGCGATTCAAAAAGCGCTTCAAGGTCACCACTAACAGCAATCATAAGCAGCCGGTATTTGATAACGTGTTAGATCGTCAGTTTGAAGTGGTAGAGCCAGATCAGGTTTATGTCTCGGACATTACCTATATCTGGACGCAGGAAGGCTGGTTGTATCTGGCCGTGGTGATTGATTTATTTTCCAGAAAGGTTGTGGGCTGGAGCATGCGTTCGCGGATGACAGCACAACTGGTGTGTGATGCGTTAACCATGGCAATCTGGCAACGCCGTCCGGCGGCAGGATTGATTCATCACTCAGATCGGGGATCACAATATGCCAGCCGCAAATTCCGCAAACTGCTGGCAGATTATCAATTCACCGGCAGCATGAGCCGTAAAGGTAATTGCTGGGATAATGCAGTCGCTGAAAGTTTCTTCGGCAGCCTAAAACAGGAGCGCGTGCAATGGCGGCATTATCAAACGCGCCATGAAGCGCAACAGGATGTACTGCAATATATTGCGATGTTTTATAACAGCCAGCGCCTGCATTCCTATCTGGATTACAGAAGCCCGAATCAGTATGAAACGGAAATGGCTGTGATGAAGAAAGTTGCTTAACTGGGTGTCACAATTTGGTTGACCATGTCACTATGACACCAAAAACAATAATCTAATCCTTCTGCTTTTATTAGCCAGCGTAGGGTTCAATAAGTGAAACGCATTGACCGAATTGTATGGGTGAAGTAAATCCGGACACTACTCTAGGTTTTTTTACGCAGCCAACAGCTCACTCTCAACCGGTGATCTCTAACCGTTATAACTGCACAGCCTTATTAGAATAGAATTAATTACTATAATTTACGTTTAAATTGACCCACGAAAGCTGCTTGTTTTATGTGTAGGATCGGAATGTTAGTGATGTTCTGGATCAATACCTGTACAAATGTGGGATCAATTTTGAGTACAAACCCATACCAACTACCAGAGTTAGGTGACAACATAATGCACTGGCCGAGAGCTTCTTTCATACATTGAAAGAAGAATTAATTCATGGCAATCATTACACGAATCGGCAGGCAGCCAAACAATCTATATTTGAATATATTGAGTTGAACGGGGGAAGGTCAGACACGATTTTTATTTTCTGAAAATATCGGAAAAATATCGTGTCTGACCCCAATGCCATTAAGTTAAGCACCAACTCATTGATTTATGTATAATAAATTACCATGAAAATTACCAACTTGCATCAACGGAAAAAACCATAATGCGCACCCTAAGTCCAATTTGAAAATACTTATACCTGCATAAATGAATTGATTCATTCACCGGCGTTTATCGCCAAACACCGCAGCAAAAACACCGACTTCACCCGCGACCGAACCCTGACCTTTCCCGTTTTGATGTTGCACAGCCTAAATCTAATAAAAGGCGCTGCACAGCAAGAACTCGACAACACATTACAACTACTTCATGCCGATACAACCCGGCAGCAACGTGTAACACAATCCGCCTACACCCAGGCGCGGCAGAAATTCTCACATCGCGCATTTATCGAAATAAATCAGAAAATTGTTGAAAATTTTTATCAGCAATCCAGCACCAAAACCTGGCAGGGTTTTCGTTTGTGCGCAATCGATGGCTCGACATTACGCTTACCGGATGAAGACGCTGTGATTAAGGAATTTGGCTTGCACAACGGACGCTTATCGCAACGCGATGTGCCGATGGCACTGGCCTCGGTGTACTACGATGTACTCAATCAAATTATTCTCGATGCCGATCTGTTTCCGGCGCACACATCGGAGCGCAATTGTGTACAGCAACATCTGCTGCAAGCGCAGGCTAACGATCTGATTTTGTTTGATCGTGGCTACCCCGGTTTTTCGCTGTATGCGCTATTGGAACAACAGAAACTTGCATTCTGCATGCGCGCCAAAACCAAACTCGATATACCCGTTCGTGATTTCTTGCGCAGCCGAAAAAAACAAACAACGGTTACATTCTCACCCAGTCAAAAAGCTATCAATCAGTGCGAAGAAAAACAATTACCAACCGCGCCCATTACCTTACGCCTGGTTCGGGTGAAGTTAAAAACAGAAACCGAAGTTCTGATCACCAATTTACTGGATACCGAAAAATATCCAGCTGAAATTTTCAAGGATTTATATCACCAGCGCTGGCAAATTGAAGAACAATTCAAACGCCAGAAACAATGGTTGGAAATTGAGAATTTCAGTGGCCGTTCGGTGCAAGCTATTCGCCAGGATTTTCATGCCAAGCAGGTGACCCACAATCTCACCGCGATGCTAACGAACGCCAGCCAGAAACAAATTGATAGCGAACAGGCTTCACGCCAGCATCCGTATAAAATCAATTTCGCGCAGGCACTTTCCAAGATGAAAGATAATGTGGTGCTGTTATTGTTGGGTAATGATTTGGTGCAGCGCATCAAAAAACTGCTGCATTATTTTGCGCAAACCGTGGAAGCGGTCAGAACCAATCGCCGTTTCAAGCGACGTATGAGTAATGTGCATCACAACTCGCATTTCATGGCGTATAAGGCCTGTCGGTGAGAGCGTTTATTGCCATAAATATCATGAGCTTGGGGCTTAACTTAATGGCATTGTGTCTGACCCTATTTCATTTGCTATTTCATTGGTATTTCATTTTGCAATTTCCTTTGATTCGTGTCACAACTGAATGGTTGGAACCGTAACGGTTATTGGACAGGCAACTTCTCCCTCTCGTCCGCATGGACGGCTGACACAAATACCATTTAATTCCACCAGATTCGTGTCACAACTCGGAAACTGAACGGTTACTGGACAGGCAACTTCTTCTACCGCGCCACACTGAACACATCGTCCACCGGATTCGGCAAGTGTGGGATCGCAACTTGGCATCTGGACGGTGAACGGACAGGCAGTCTCACCTAGTCCCCCACACTGAACGCACCACCCGCCGGATTCTGCAAGTGTGGTATCACAGCTTGGTACCCGAACGAATACTGTGCATGCCGCAGCCCCATCGTATCCGCATGGCGGGTGACCACACCTAGTATCGAAAAGCGACCGGGATACCAGGTTGGGGTCTCCAT
>JANOOU010000394.1:0-1775 GCA_031421475.1 Gammaproteobacteria bacterium
GTGTGGCCAGTACTTCGCGCAGGATATGGCTGGGCGAGGTGAAACTGCCGTCGTTACGCTTGATCGGTTCAAGCTTTAACGGAATGAGTGTGGTCAGGAAATAGTGACCGCCATCAATATTTGCCATGGTTATTGCCCTCGGCCTTGGCCCCAGCGCGCCGCGGTAAACGATTGGCGGCGCCGGTCGGCGTTGGAAGTGTCGTTACTGGCCACGGGCGCAAAACCAGGTGAGCCCAGATCGTTTTGAACCGAAACCAGTGCCTCACGCCACAACGTGCGGAACTGATCGGGGGACGTGTCAGCATGGGCTCGCGCGAGCTTCAACACCGCATTGCACACGCGCATGGCGCATTTGATATCGCGCTGGCCCGAGCCGGGTGTGGCATTGTAGTAGTAGTCGGTGTCGATCTGGTTGGCGCGGATGTAGTTTTTGAACGGTGTAACGGGAATCGACTTGGGATATTTGGTGGAGGAGTACCAAAACATGTCCAAGCCGTTAGGTAATCCATCGGAGAAGGCGTCGATGTATTGATCCCAGGTGCCGTTGAAATTGCTGCAAAACATCATGTAATCGTTGACCAGATGTTCCTTGCCCTGCCCCAGATCAGGCCACTGATCACGGCGGATCATGACCCAGCGTGCGAAGTGGATAATCGACAGACCGAGTAAGCCAGCTAACTTGTCTGGTAGCGCGCGTGCAGCGATGAAGATGAATTGATTGATGAATGTCCTGCGTGGCCGCACGGGTGTCAGCACGTTCAGGGCATAGGCCTTACCAGCTACATTGCTCATTGGACTCTCCTTGATTTAGCTCCTGTCACGGAGCTATGTTTTTATGCTTGTCAACGATTAACAGCGCATCAAGCCGAGATAATAATTTTTGTAATTGAGATTGTTTAGTATCAACTGTTCAAATAACGCCGGAGGAATGTAGCATCCTTCAGCTGATCTGGCAACGTGTATACGACTTGCCCACTTCATTGCTGGTTTTTCCTTCAGCCTTCATCAGTGCAGCACAGTAACGCATGAGTGACGAACTGAACTGGATCGATTTGTGCGCGCTCATCACGAGTTTGTACTGGTTAGGCAATTGTCCTCTACAGGAATTTTTTTGCTAACGAATTAAGCGGTAGACTTTAAAAGTTCGCAAAAAACTCTTTCTGGGTGAAATGAATCAAGTTGCAGCCTAAAAAGATCTTAAGGAATAGCCTAGATTATTGCCAAGTTTTGCAACGCAGTGATGGAAAATGGCGAAAAAACAAAAATGACATTTTTGTTTTTTCGCGCTCTGGGAACTCCAGGACGGAGTTATTCAGAGCCTCCCTAATCAAATATTTTCTGCCACCAGCGGCGGCGGCTGTTATTGGGCCGTAACGCATCTTGCAAATTCATGGGGGGGATTTTCGACATCACCCAGCCCGGCAAGGGCGGGTTGTCACTGAAGCCACAACTGACACCCAGATTATGTGGGTCAAATATTTTAATAAAAGTCGGCTGCTGATGATCATCGGCATAGACGATGCCGCAATAGTCTTCATCGTGTTCGGCACGCAACAGCACATCCATTTCTGTAATAAATGTCAGCAGTTGATCTTTAGAAAAGGTGCTGGCCGGTACCACATCACCCACATGGTAGACATACCAGCTGTCATTCGCCTGGTTACGCAAGGTATCCCAGAATAGCGCCAGATCATCCCAGCGCATCAATGATATAAAGCGGCCTCGAAAAGCGTTAACGTAGGATTCCACCGGCATTACAGTTTGTTGCATGTTCA
>JANOOU010000395.1:0-8703 GCA_031421475.1 Gammaproteobacteria bacterium
GGTAACGATGCGCCGCCAGATAATGCGCTCCAAATCTTGCAAGCCATACTTTCCTGGTCCAATAAAATAAATGAGCAAGGTTTGAATGTAGCAACGGATGCTGTATCTGATTTGAACTTGCCGTCAGCAGCTGTACAAGATGGATTGCTCAGAACCGAGAAGCAACAGTTGACTGCTCCAGTAGAGAGCTCCTTGCGTATCCCAGTTCACCTTGCCGATAATTTGTTACGGCTAGCCGGTGAAAATTTAATCACTACCGGGCAAATTCAGGAAAGTATTAAAAATTCTATTAACAAGCAATGCCAGTTAAAAAAACACAATAAATTATTACAACAACTGGCATTTGACCTTGAACATTTAATTGATATACAAGGTATTACATCTAATTTTTCACATGCTGTTTCAAATGATATATTTGATCCACTGGAGTTGGATGAATATCATGAGTTGCATACTATTAGTCGTCGTTTAATTGAAATCGCAGCGGATTCGCTGGCCTTAACCAGTGATTTGAACAGTGATTTGACTGACCTGCAAAATCTTGTTATTTCCCACGGTGTCATTCAGCGGGAAAATCAGGAATTAGCGTTGCGTACACGAATGGTACCGGTGAAATCAATTATTCCTCGTCTTAAACGTGGCATCAGACAAATCACTCGCTTAATCCGTAAAGATGTTGATCTGGAAATACTGGATAAGGATGTCTATCTCGACAGCGAAGTGATTAACGAGCTTATTGAGCCATTAATGCATCTGTTAAGAAATGCGGCCGATCATGGTATTGAATCAGCGGAGCTCAGAAAGGAGCGTGGCAAGCCTGAAAAAGGAAAAATCAGCATTACGTTTGATCGTGTCGGTGACTCGGTACAGATTGTTGTCGAAGATGATGGTCAGGGATTGGATGTAGAGAAGATATATGCCAAAGCCTTATCAGGAAATCTGATTAATGAGGCTGATGAATTATCTATTGAGGAGACCTATCGTTTGATTCTGTTGCATGGGTTCTCAACCCGTGATGAAGCTACACAGGTATCCGGGCGTGGTGTGGGGCTGGATGCTGTGAGTGTAAAAATCAGAGAGTTGAAGGGATCCATTGAAATCAGTTCCATTAAGGGCAGTGGCTGTACATTTAGACTTAGCATGCCAATTTCTTCATTCTTCACGCACTCTCTGTTGGTGCGCGTCAGAGAAAATGTCTATGCCATTTCAAGCCGCGGTGTGGATGAGATTATGTTCCCGGGTACAGGTGAGCTCATCGACACAGATAAAGGCATGTTATTCGAATGGGAAGGCCAGACTTGCGATGCAGTCTATATTGATGATTTGTTTAATCTCGGGTCAGATCGGCGCACCATAGACCGTAGCCTGCATCCCATATTACTGGTGAGAAATGAATCAGGCAGCCGGACCGCAGTTCTGGTGCAAAGTATTAAAGACAGTCGACATGTGGTTGTTAAGCCACTGGGCAAATACCTGCCCAAGCTTGAAGGTGTAGCCGGTTCAACCATTCTCGGGGATGGTAGTGTGGCATCGGTAATCGATTTACCCGAGCTGTTACAGAGCGCAAGTAACCAGAAGCATGTGGCCGCCATCAGCTATGGCCGCTTACAGAGCCCGGTACGCGCATTGCCTTGCGTACTGGTAGTGGACGATTCTTTGAGTGCGCGGCGATCCTTGATGCGATTTGTGCAAGATCTGGGTTATGAAGTACGTGAAGCGCGCGATGGTATAGAAGCCGTTTCCATGATTGATAAGCGGCGGCCCGATCTGGTGCTGGCGGACATGGAAATGCCCAGAATGAATGGGCTTGAGTTGACTTCGCATATCAGAACGAATTATGACGCCAAGAGCTTGCCAGTTATTATGATTACATCACGGTCGTCCGATAAGCATCGTCAGGCCGCCCAGGATCATGGCGTGAATCATTTTCTGGTTAAACCCTTTACCGAGGACCTATTGGCAGAACAAATTAACATTATGTTGGGATCTGCCTAGTTCATCGCACTTGCTGCCGATCGAGTATGAATAGATTTCAGTCAGTTTTCATAAATTTGTTGAGTTAAAGCGCCGTTAAGCTTGTTTTCACCGGGGGTCTTGGATCATTTGTTTTATTGGGCCCATTGCTTAAGTTTATAGTGATGTGTTTATTGTCCCTGCATTAACCGGTAGAATAGTTCAGCATAAAGCTTTAATGACCGAGTGCTGCCATAATAACAAAATATATACTAGTGTTTAAAGGTTGTTAGGTGTGTGATCGGATGCAGGGTTTCCATTGGGCTGTTACATCAGCAGGGAACGGTAAGATTTGTTGATTATTTGATTATGATGAAAAGATCTATAGTGGTGAAAAAATATAAAAAAATTGATCGTTCATCTAACAGGAGATGCGTATGTTTTTAAAACCTGCGAAGACCAGAATCTTGCTGGTTGATGATCATGCTATTGTGAGAGCAGGCTTTCGTTATATTCTCGAAAGTGAAGGCGAGTATGTCATTATGGAAGTTAACACGGCTGAAGAAGCCTGCCGTGTTTATAATGAATTTAAACCCGATGCCGTGATTATGGATCTGGTTATGCCAGGTATGGGTGGTCTGGAAGGTGTTCGTCATATCTATGCCAAAGATAACAAAGCTAACATTCTGGTGCTGAGCATGCGGGACGTTCCAATCTATATTGAACGTGCCAGACAAGCCGGCGCAAAAGGCTATATAACTAAACAAAGTGTTGCACAGGAGTTGAACAAAGCGGTACTGGCGATTGTTCAGGGCCAGCCCTATTTTAGCTCGGATATTTCGGCAGGCAATCGGCTAAAGATTACCAGTAAGGAAGACAGCGAAAAACTCAGTGGTCTGTCAGAGCGGGAGTTCGAAATATTTTGTTTAATGGCAGAAGGGCGATCTGCCGTTACCATATCCAGTAATCTGCATCTCAGTCCAAAAACAGTCAGCAACCACAGAACGCGTATCATGCAAAAATTACAGGCCAAAAGTCTGGTTGAGGTTACGCGTCTGGCAATTCGCCATGGCTTGATTGAGGCCTGATTCTGCCGAGCCCTTATCCGCTATAAAGTGATTTCCAGCTAGGCATGAATTTTTTAAACAGGTTTTCTCGTGCGTCATTCGCAGGTTGCAGCTGTATATAGTTATTGTTGATTAAATAACTAATAATAATGTTTGCTGCATGTTGTTCGTTAGACGCAGCTGCATCAATGATGATTTCAGGGTTTTCAGGACTCTCATAAGGCGAATCAATACCCGTAAAGTGTTTGATTTCACCTTTACGTGCACGTGCATACAACCCTTTAATGTCTCGCTCCTCACAAACTTTCAGAGGGCAATCTATAAAAATTTCAATAAACTCGCCTGCCTTAACAAGGTCACGGACAGACTGTCTGTCTTCTTTAAAGGGTGATATAAATGACGTCAGTACCATGACGCCCGCATCGATAAATAATTTTGACACTTCGCCAATACGCCGAATATTTTCTCGGCGATCTTTGTCGCCAAACCCTAAATCTGAATTCAAACCATGGCGTACGTTGTCGCCGTCCAGTATATACGTGCGTATGGCATTTCTGTGAAGAAAACCTTCAACCAGATTGGCAATGGTGGATTTGCCTGAACCTGATAAACCAGTAAACCAGAGAATGACAGACTTTTGTTTATTGAGAGCATTGCGGTGGCTCTGCGTGATCTCAGAGTTTTGCCAGACGACGTTGCTGGAACGTCTATCTTGATGGCGTTTTTCTCGGCGTTCTGCCGTGTTTTGAAAGAGGTTTTTCTGCATACACTATCCTCATACCATCAAATTTTAAAGCACGTATCAAAAGGCGTGTTCAAAAAATAGCATCAGATTGGAACAGTGCACATAGGGAATTTTCCCTAATAAAAAGTTTGACAGTATATTAGAGTATGTAAAGATACAGGTTGCCAGAGCGGCATGGGAAATATTCCTGATTTATTTGGCTGACACAAATATAGTAATTTTCATATATATAATCTTGATACGGGCTGAAAAATGGAATTTTCTTTATTTATTCACTGCTTGAGATTTAGCCAGTCTTAATCAAAACAAAATTAGTGTGATTGTTCATGTCTGAAGAGTCTATTGTTGTTATTCAGAATAAATCAGTGCCTTTATTGCATTTGTTTATCACTTTTCTAAAGATTGGCAGTACCGCCTTTGGCGGATTTATGGCACTTATATCCGTTGTACAAAACTATGTGGTTGATAGAAATAAACTGATATCGCATAGCGTTATGGTAGATGGCATCTCGCTTGCCACTATTTTACCGGGCCCGGTAGCTGTGAATGTTGTTGCTTATGTTGGTTATCAGATCCGAGGTATAGCCGGAGCAATAGTTTGTACTGTTGCAGTGATCATACCTTCATTTCTTTTGATTGTTGCACTGAGTTACGCCTATTTTACCTGGGGTGAAATTCCATCTGTCAATCATGTTTTCAATGGCTTTCAACCAGCAGTAGCAGCAATTATTTTAGCGGCTGCCATAACTATGGGAAAGAAAAATCTTACAACGTATCCAGAATATGTTTTAAGTTTATTATCCATGTTTGCGCTGATTTTTGTAGGCGGTTTTTTTGTAACTCTATTTATTATCGTCGTGAGCGGAATAGTCGGTTATATGTTGCAGAAAACCAATACGGAGACTGCAAAATTTAATCAGGTTATAGTCGACATGAAACAGTTTTTGGTTCCTGGAATTGGTATAGGTTTATTACTCACGATGATACTTATTCCGTTTTTAATATCTTCAGTCGCAATCAGCATTAAACTTTTTACGACATTTTCTGGCATGAGTCTTATATTATTTGGTGGCGGTTATGTTTTTATCCCGTTAATCCAGGAAATAGT
The DNA here is from genome assembly GCA_031421475.1 of Gammaproteobacteria bacterium. Lineage (GTDB taxonomy): Bacteria > Pseudomonadota > Gammaproteobacteria > SZUA-229 > SZUA-229 > JACPVK01. The sequence continues at coordinate 4,874 of JANOOU010000395.1, forward strand.
GGTTGATGCACAAGGCTGGTTAACGCAAAGAGAATTTATAGACGGTATTGCCCTTGGCCAGATTACCCCCGGCCCCATTTTGATCAGCGCTACATTTATTGGTTATAAGATGGCTGGTTTTGCCGGCGCGCTTGTGGCAACTGCAGGGATATTTTTGCCACCTGCAATCTTGATGCTGGTGTGTACCAGTTTGCTTGAAACCATACGCTCATCAACCCACATTAAAGCCATTTTAAAAGGTATTCGTTGTGGAGTGATCGGAATGATTGCAGCTGCGGCTTATGTGGTGATGACAACATCCGAAATCGATTTAACATCAGTCGTGATTTTTGGTATGACACTGTTGGCGCTTATGAAGTTTAAGGTGGAAGTTGTCTGGATTATTCCATTTGCCGGATTGATTGGTTTTGTTTCGTATTAAAAGATGAGGTGTAGAATGTCTCCTATATTTATGATTGGTACACAACGTTCGGGTTCAAACCTGCTTAGATTGATGCTTAACCAGCTCGATGAAGTTGCCTCACCACATCCACCCCATATTCTTGAACGAATAGCCCCATTGCTTGAATCGTATGACAGTTTGGAAATTGCCAAGAATTTTAGTTTATTAGTAGATGATGTATGCAGGCTGGTCGAATTAAATCCGGTTGAATGGTCCGATATTGTGCTAGATCGTACGAACATAACCAGTCGCTGCAAGGAAAAGAGCCTGGTGGCGGTATACGGTGCGGTTTATGATGTATTCACCGAGCATAAGGGCGCTCAATCATGGTGCTGTAAAAGTTTGGCGAATATTGCATATATAGACATGTTAGAGTCTTATTTTGATAAGCCAAAATACATATATCTATACCGTGATGGCAGGGATGTTGCGTTATCATTTCAGAAAGCAGTTGTAGGTGAAAAACATATCTATAACATTGCCAAAGAGTGGTCTGCTACACAGGAAATGGCTATACGTTTGCGTAATAACATTAAGTCGAGTCGCTTGATCAATATCAGTTATGAAGAGTTAACGGGCAACCCAGAAGCAACAGCTAAAAAGCTATGCAAATTTATGGGTGTCAAATATTCTGCAAAAATGCATGATTTCCATACAGGTAATGAAGCGGTTAATGCAGCTAAATCCAGTAGCTTGTGGGGCAATGTTACGAAGCCCGTTATGAGCAATAATTCCAAGAAATATTGTACAGAAATGTCTGAACAAGAAATCATAATATTCGAATCGGTAGCCGGACATGTGCTGGATGAGCTGGGTTACAAACGAGATTTTATTAAAAAAGGAGAAGAATTAAAATTCAGCGAAATGGACTTGCAACACTTCTTTAATGAAAACAAACGTCTTAAAGCGATTTCACTGGAAAATACCGACAAGGATGATCTGGAACGACGTAATCGTCAAACCGGCATCTTGAAAGAAATTAAATCAAGGACGGCTGCTTAGATAAAAATGTGTATATAACAGATGGTTTGTAAGTTAGGCGGAGAAATCATGATTAAAAAAATTTTTATCAGGTTAATATGCTGTGTAGCACTGGCAGTTGGGTATCAGCCGTTGGCATTATCTGATTATGTTTTTACTTCGCCACCACGCGAGAATAGGGATGAAAGTATTGCAATGTATAAACCTGTTACCGATTTTCTTACGAAGGCAACAGGTGAGAAATTTATCTATCGTGTTTCTGATACTTGGCCTGAATATTCCATCGCAATGAAAAATCAAGAATACGATGTGGTATTTGATGGTGCGCATTTTGTCAGTTGGCGCATCAAATATATCGATCACGAAATTCTTGCAAAACTGCCTGAGTTGTTGATATGGCGTGTTGTGTCCCTTAAAGAGAGTACTGAAATTAAGACGCTTGATGACCTAATAGGTAAAAAACTATGTGCGCCGAAATCCCCTAATTTTGGTTATCTAATCATAATGAGCCACTATACCAACCCTGATCGTGAGCCTACGCAAGTTGTAACAAAGAGCTGGAAAGATGGCTATGACGGTGTAATAAAAGGAGATTGCGAGGCGGCGGTTATGCCCAAGGCCAATCATCTTATGTACGACCCTGATTTATCTAAAACAAAAGCACTCTATACACACCTGCCTTATCCCAATCAGGCAATTACTGCTGGCCCAAGATTAAATTCTGCATTAAAAGTAAAATTGCGCAATGCTATCTTGTCTGATGAGGGGCAGGCGGCCATGTCTATGGTTCGAGATCGTTTTTCACCAGGGGCTTTTCTGGTGGGTGCGGAAAACGAGGAGTATGAAGGTATAAGTATGGTACTGAAACGTGCTGAGAATTTTGGTGCACCGGTGAAATTAATTGCGAAAAAACCATGAGTAATTAAGCTGGCATAAGATAAAATATTTTTTGGAAAAGTATTTCCATTGGGCATGCAATGCATGTTAAATGTTAATGGCTCTATTGTTGAATAGGATATGCGGATCAATATTTAATAATGCGGTGGTGGTTGCTCTTCTGTGGTGGTAAGGATATTGGATTCGGTCAGGGTGCGCAGGTTTTTCTCCAGCAGCTCAATTTTTGTTTGTAACACTTCCAGTTTTTGTTGTTGCTTGTATATTACATTGTCTAGTTCTTGCAGGTGATTATCCTGGTGCGATAATCGTATCTGTAAATCTATAATTTCATTTTTCATTTCAGGATTCGCCTTTTGCATAAATACCTACGATGATTACAATGTAGCCGAAAAAAGCGATAGTAATTGTTAATGCTTTCTGTCAGGTGCTCATATCACTTATGGTTTCTTTATTAATGTAAAGCAGCATGGTATAGAAAAATAACAATCCCCATGTAATGTCGAAGATCGCACCTACGGTGCAGGTAGCATTTTAATTCAATGACATGCGTGAGCAATACATACAAGGCGGCAAAGCTGCGCGCAGATTCAATGATGGCGATGTGACGTTTAGGTTGGTAGCTGATATTTGCTCTCATTTAAGTATCGTATTGGGGTGTGTTATCAATGTTCTGAGATGCAAGTAATGCGCTGCCGTAACAGGCATCGTTATGTTTAGCAGTGTAGACGGGTACATTTAATTGCTGCTGTCGTATTTGTGACCAGGCCGAGTTGCAGCTGCCACCGCCTGTCGTGATGACTTTACGTAGTTTTGCAGCGCCCAGTTGTTGCAGCAGGCTGTAACCCTGGTTTTCAATGCTTGCCATGGCTTCAAGCATGGCTTGAAAAAAAATTACATCTTGTTCAGGGCGCGGTGTTAAGCGTGGTTGCAGGTTGGCATCGTTAACCGGAAAGCGTTCACCCGGACGCAGCAACGGATAGTAATCCAGTCCAGTCGGCTGCTCGGGTTTTATGGACCTGGACATGGCTTGCATTTGCGTATCCGTAAAATATTGTCGCAATACCGCGCCACCTGAATTCGACGCACCACCTGCCAGCCAATACTTTCCTAAACGGTGACTGTAGACGCCCAGTTTCGGCGCAAAGATGGGTTGTTCCGTCATTATTTTTATGACCAGAGTGCTGCCCAGTGATGTCACGGCTTCGCCGGGAAGTACAGCACCGGTTGCCATAAAGGCCGCCATACTATCGGTGGTGCCGGCGATAATTTTTGTATGGTTGGGTAAATGAAAATGTTGTGCCCAGTGCGGTGTTATATGGTCGATGCAGCTACCGGGTGCAAACACTTCGGGTAGCCAATTTCGGTTAACACCTAAATCATCCAGCCAGGCTGGCCATTGATTTTGTATGACGTCATAGCCGGTCTTGAGTGCATTGTTGGCGTCACTAAAATCAAAGCGATTACACAATTTTCCAGCGATCCAGTCGGCCTGATGCAGTGCATGACAGGC
>JANOOU010000396.1:0-1955 GCA_031421475.1 Gammaproteobacteria bacterium
AATAAAGACCCTAAGCCAAGGCGAAAAACGCGCGCTCTATCTTCTGAATTTTATTTTTGAGGTGGAGTCTCGAAAGTTGGCAAACCAAGAAACACTTTTCATCCTCGATGATGTTGCCGACTCCTTCGATTACAAGAACAAGCACGCCATCGTCCAATACTTGGATGACATCAGCAAAATCGATAATTTCCACCAAATCATTCTGACTCACAACTTTGACTTTTTCAGAACGCTCAACAATAACTTTGTCCCCTACGGCAGATGTCTCATGGCCAACAAGAGCGTGGGATCCATCACTCTTGAAAAAGCAGACGGTGTCAAAAATTATTTCATCGGAAAATTGAAAGACAAGGTAGTCACTAATGACGTCATTCTTTGCGCAACCATCCCATTCACCCGGAATCTGATTGAATACACAAAAGGTGAGCAAGACCCTAATTACCAGAAGCTAACCAGCTTGTTACACTGGAAAGAAGATACGGATCAAATCACCGTTGGTGGCTATCTGGGCATTTACAACGGTCTTTTTGGCACCAGCCACACCACCAACAACACACAACCAGTAAAAGAACTCCTCTTCACAAAAGCGACTGATATTTGTGGTCAAGCCACACATGATGGTTTGAATTTAGAGGACAAGGTATTGCTTTCCATAGCAATACGCCTGCAAGCCGAAATCTTTATTACCGAAAAGATTCGAGCACTCAAAAACGAGGCGAATTACTGGTGCCAGTCGAACAGTCAATTCGGTAATTTAATGAAGGAATTCGCATCCTTGGCTCCGGCAGCCCCGGAGATGCGTACCCTGGAAAAGGTGAGTATCACTGTCAGCTCGAACATTCACCTCAATTCATTCATGTATGAGCCAATCCTTGACCTTACGATTGATTGCCTTATCAAGCTTTACAAGGAGGTCTGCAGCTTGTAATTAATGGGGTCGGTGACAAATGAGAATTATTAGCATGATCAGTAAATTCATTCTAAATTGCAGCTACATCCATTATTTAAAGTCATTACTACTGTCGCCCAATTAAAAATACAATGAACTTCGAATCCTGGCTTCAACACATTGGTAAATCACCACGTTCAGAAATCAAGGGGTCAGACTCGTTGATTTTAAACTCTGCTAACTTGGGCCTGTCTTTACAAGTAAAAGGCAGCACCCATGGCCAGATTGCCCCGCTTTGTCATCCCCGGGCAGCCGCAACACGTAATCCAGCGTGGCAATAATCGACAGGCGATATTTCGTGCCGAAGCGGATTATCAATTTTTCCTTGAAAAACTTTCAGAAGCGGCGGATAAGCATCAGTGCGATATTCATGCCTACATATTAATGACCAACCATGTGCATTTGCTGGTGACACCGCAAACAGAAAACGGCATAGGGAAGATGATGCAAATGCTCGGGCGTTACTATGTTCATTACTTTAATAATAGATACAAGCGAACCGGTACCTTGTGGGAAGGACGTTACAAGGCCACGTTGATCGATAGCGAACAGTATTTATTAACCTGTATGCGCTATATCGAGTTGAACCCGGTGCGGGCGCAAAACATGGCGGAACATCCGGCGGACTATCCCTGGTTCAACTCGATATAGCGCATACAGGTTAATAAATACTGCTCGCTATCAATCAGCGTGGCCTTGTAACGCCCTTCCCACAAGGTACCGGTTCGCTTGTAGTGATGATTAAAGTATTGAACATAGTAACGCCCGAGCATTTGCATCATTTTCCCGATGCCGTTTTCGGTATGGGGTGTGACCAGCAAATGCACATGATTGGTCATCAATACGTAAGCATGAATAGCGCACTGATGTTTGTTTGCGGCTTCTGAAAGTTTTTCAAGAAAAAATGAATAATCCGCTTCGGCACGAAATATCGCCTGTCGATTATTGCCGCGCTGGATAACGTGTTGCGGCTGTCCGGGATGACAAAGCGGGGTAATCGGGCCAT
>JANOOU010000397.1:0-1734 GCA_031421475.1 Gammaproteobacteria bacterium
CCCGGTTTTAGACGATGTAAAAAAACCCTGACTCGAGGGTTTCATAAGGCCATGTGATGATCGCGCAGGATTTTGGTTGCAATCAAAAGACCAGTGAGGGCGTGTGAACTTATGGAACCTTCGAGTCCTGAGCGGGTTTCAGGGCGTGGCGAATTATGAAGAATTCGCCGGGTGGCGGCAAGGTCTTGCTACCTCGGCAACACAGAATGTGGCCGTTATTTTCCCCATGCAAGGGGTTGATATCAACTCCCGTCCACTCATTTACTGTTATTTTGAACCAACCACTGCCAGAACTTGAGGTTGACAATATCGATCGTTATACATAAGGTATTACATACTAGCTATCGATCACACAGGCATACCCTATGAGCACCGTTACCGTCTCACCAAAATTCCAGGTCGTCATCCCTAAAAATATCCGGGACATGATGGGCATAATCTCCGGGCAAAAAATTGAAGTTGTAGCCTATCAGGATCGAATTGAACTCATACCGATTCAGCCCATGAAAAAACTGCGCGGCTTTCTTAAAGGCATTGATACAGCCGTTACCCGGGAAAAAGACAGATTGTGAACATTATTGATTCATCCGCATGGCTTTCCTATTTTGCTGATGATAATAATGCCGCAGCATTTGCCAAACCCATCGAAGACACCAGCAAACTTCTGGTTCCCAGTATTACGATTACAGAAGTATTCAAACGCATATTGCAACAGCGCGATGAAAACGCCGCATTAAAAGCGCTGGCACACATGCGCCAGGGAAAGGTCATTTATTTTGATGAACATCTGGCAGTGGATGCCGCATTTTATGGCTTAAAACTCAAACTGCCACTCGCCGACAGTATCATTTACGCAACAGCCATAAAAAACTCAGCAACCATATGGACACTGGACGCAGATTTCAAAAATCTGGATCAGGTTAAGTTTTTTCAAAAAATCTGATTACAAAGAAATTTTGCATCTTCATTTATTTGTATGGCGTGGGCGATAAAGGTCTGCCACCCTACCCGGCTACACACCTTCTCGGCTGTTGAATCAAGGGAGAGTGTGTATATATCGCGCCTTACGAGCCAAGTTCTGAATCACTCTTTTTCAATCTTTAAGGATTTTAATGCTTCATTAATAGGAATGAGATAGCCGATGTTCAGTGATCCACCATCTTTTGAAAAATTTGCGGCAACCGCAATACCTATAACATTTCCATGAGCATCAAAAGCGGGGCCACCTGAATTACCATGGTTAATAGCAGCGTCTGTCTGGAAGTAGCGTTGTTTTTCAATAATACGTTCAGAAGACATGATGCCTTGCGAGACACTATGCCCCAGCTTTTCATCGAGTGGTGTACCTATAACATAAACAATCTCACCGGTTTCAGGTTCGATACTACTAATAGCAAGAGGATTAAAATCAGAGTTATCACTCAGTTGAATCAAAGCAACGTCTCTCGTATTATCCACACGAAACACCCTCCCATTAAACTCAATACCATCATTAACAATCATTACTCTTGATTGTCCCTCAACAACATGGTAGTTAGTTAACACGAGATTTTTGGTGATCAAAAAACCGCTGCCGTGGCCCTGGGGAATACGTACCGTTACAGTTCCTTTTTGCAGAGCTTTTACTTGCCGGGCGAACTGGGTACCATTAACACCTGCACGCAGCTTTAGCTTGAGTGGCGTATCTTTACTTACATCCGTTGACCGAACATTCGAAGACACTTCCGGTTGTAA
>JANOOU010000398.1:0-2351 GCA_031421475.1 Gammaproteobacteria bacterium
CACCCAGCCAGTCTCAGCTTTTGAGACAGCATCATGCTATTTATGCAGCACCCGTAACCGTGCAGCACCGTAGCTGTAGGGTGGATAAGCGCAGCGCATCCACCCTGCTATACCCTTGAGACAGCAACACAGTATTCATGCGGGAACCCGTAACCAGGTGGCATAGCCAACAGGAAACACAAATGAAAACAAACGCCCACGAAATACTCGGCAAAACCATCACCGGTATTTATCTTAAATACGCCGACAAACCAGCCGAATCACCCCAGAGCCAGCTCTGGTTACTATTCAGCGACAACACCTGTTACGAATTTTACTGCCTGGGAGACAGCATCCGCCCCTCCGGCGGTGTTATCTCCAACGGTCTTGAACACATCAACCACTACATGCAGGACGATTACTTTGTAGCGTGCAAAGCCATGCTCGACCCGCACAGTGGAAAAGTCAGCTGCGAAGTGCACGACAGGTAAACCGATATGAATCTATACGACCGCATTAACAAGGTATTATTTGAATACGCCAACGACGAAGACACCGCCATACTCGATGCCAGCGAACTCGACGGCTATTTTTTCGCAATCGGTTGCGCACCACAACTCATACCACCCTCGCAATGGATGCCCATGATCTGGGGCGGCGAACACTACGCACCCGAATGGCCCGATATGAAAACCGCGCAAGAATTTATTGCAGATCTGATGCAACATTACAACGACGTGATGCAGCAACTGAACCATAACCAATGCAATCCTTTATTCAATGTTAACGAGTTTGAAAACAAGGACGTTATCGTTGTGGATGAATGGTGCTATGGCTTTCAACGCGGCATCGGAATGATGGACAACACCGCCGCCGACAAGCTCGCCGACAACCTCGACATGATTGCACCCATCATGTTATTCAGCAGCGACGAGCTTGACGAAAAACGCGATCAATTAAGTGAAAAAGAAATTGAAGAATTTCAAAACATGATTCCTGAATGCGTCATCGCCATCCGCAACTTACTCGGCGCACCGCTTGCATCACCGGTAAAAACCGGAAAAAGCTATGTAGCACCGTTCACCCACGCTACACAAAAACCTGGCAGGAATGATTTGTGTCCGTGTGGCAGTGGCAGGAAGTATAAGAAGTGTTGTGGGGCGAATTGAAACAGGAACGGCAGCATGAACCAATGTCAACAAGTTAAAAACACGTCGTCATCCCGGCAGGGATTGCCGGGATCCAGTAGCCATGGATGGCGAGTGGCACCATGCCCCTGTGAATTATGGATTGACTTATGAAAGAAGCATTGCTTAGCAAATTAGAGACAACCGGTGACAAATTGTCACCAGTTACAGTATGTGGCCAGTCGGTTACAAAACGTAACCGACTGAATCTGGACGTCGGCCAATATACAAGCAAGGCTGGCAACTGGTTACAAAGCGTAACCGGTTGCGCCATACTGAATATAAATGTGTTGTGAATTTTAAATATCAGTCGGTGACAGATTGTCACCGACTGAAACAAAGACAACTGAACATTAAATATGAAAATGAAAAACGAGAGTTATTGCAAATACTGGGGCAAAGCCAAGCCTTCATCAGAAGATGGAGTGCAATATCATCTATTGCCTTATCACAGCCTGGATGTTGCAGCGGTCGGATTCGAGTATCTCGCAGTACATGAGTCATTATCCCAATATTTCTGCGATAAATTGAATTGCTGTAAAGAAGACTGGCTTAATTGGGCCGCATTCTGGTTCGCCCTGCATGATCTTGGAAAATTTAGCGAGGCATTCCAGTCTCAAAAACCAGAATTGGTAGAGCACTTACAGGGTCGGCTACCAGATTCAGATAAACCATACAATGAGCGGCATGACTCATTAGGGCAATGGTACTGGAATGACAGGCTCTCAACTCGGGTAATTGAAGAAAGTTGGTTTTATGGCGCCACAAAAACCAGTTTGGATTGTTGGATGCGTTCAGTTACGGGTCATCATGGCCAACCACCTAAGGCAACTATGCCTAATTGCGCCAGTGATGAATACTATTCAAAGAATGATCGAAAAACCATTGACGAATTTATCGCTCATATTCGAGATCTGTTTTTGACTGGTAATGTACCTGGCATACCTGCATTAGTTGAGCCCGTTAAGTTTGAACATGTAAGCCAATCCCTATCATGGTGGTTTTCTGGTATCACAGTGCTTGCTGACTGGCTGGGATCAAATACGGATTACTTCCCTTATGTATTTGAAGAGATACCATTAGAAACGTATTGGTTACGGGCACGAAATCAGGCAAAAGTCGCCTTGAAAAATAGCGGCGTTATTCCTGGTGCAGTCAAAACACAACTGTCATTTTATGATTTAT
>JANOOU010000399.1:0-1962 GCA_031421475.1 Gammaproteobacteria bacterium
TAAACACTATCAGGGTTAGCAATGGCCCCAGCACCAAATCCACACCTATCAAAACTTTAACCACATCAAAAGTGGAGAAAACAATCTGATAGGGTGATGGATACCAAAAGCCATACACCAGCCCTAAAAACAAACCAATCACCAGCATACTACCCAGTACATGCAACCCTGCCGCTTGCAGGCGAACCGACAAAGTACGACTCATGACACTATCTCCCCTATAATCTAAAAATAATCGATTCACGGCGAATGCAATGTATAGCAAAAAAATCTCTCATGACAAGTAAACGTGTACTCATAGTGGATGACGAACCCGATTTATGCGAACTGGCAGAAATCACCTTAAGCCGTATGGGGCTGGATACCCGGTCTGCACACGATTTGAGCAGTGCTCTCAAATTACTGGCTGCTGTTAAATTTGATTTATGTATCACCGACATGCAATTACCCGATGGTGATGGCATCAGCCTGGTTGAACACATCCAGCAACAATACCCACAAACACCGGTGGCGGTTATCACCGCACACGGCAGCATGGAGTCCGCCATACGTGCCCTTAAGGCCGGTGCATTTGATTTTGTTGCCAAGCCGGTGGATTTGCAGGTATTGCGCAATCTGGTGACTGCGGCCATTAAATTGCCTGCCAGCATTAATGAACAAGCCCTCCACACCAGCCGCTACAACCTGCTGGGTGATGCGCCCATCATGCACGAACTACGCAAAAAAATTGCCAAGCTGGCGCGCAGCCAGGCGCCGGTATTTATTCATGGCGAATCGGGTTGTGGCAAGGAATTGGTCGCGCATTTAATCCACGAACAAGGCGCGCGTGGCGATAAACCCTTTGTGCCGGTTAACTGCGGCGCCATCTCTAATGAACTTATGGAAAGCGAATTCTTCGGCCACAAAAAAGGGAGTTTCACCGGCGCAACAACGGACAAGGAAGGTTTGTTCCGCGCCGCCCACGGCGGCACCCTGTTTCTCGATGAAGTCGCCGATTTAGCCCTCAGCATGCAAGTCAAACTGTTACGCGCCATTCAGGAAAAAGCCGTGCGCCCGGTGGGTGAACATCAGGAGTTTCCAGTTGATGTGCGCATTCTCAGCGCCAGCCATAAAAATCTGGCCGCCCTGGTCAAGCAGGGTAAATTCCGGGAAGACTTGTACTACCGGGTCAATGTGATCGAGCTGGAGGTTCCCAGCTTACGTGACCGTTGCAGTGACATTCCATTACTGGCTACACACCTACTGCAACAGTTGGCCCGAAAAATCGGCATGGAATCCACACCGGCATTCACCACCGATGCCTTAGCCGCCTTATCCAGCCATCACTTTGCAGGCAACGTGCGCGAGCTGGAAAATATTATCGAACGCGCATTGGCGCTGGCCGAAAACAACATAATACAGACCGAAGATCTACACCTGCCAACACACCACCACACACCTGTCGAAACAATGATTGCTGCACCCACCGTCACCGAACCCGCACAACTACTCAAACTTGAAGAGCAGGAACGGCAAAGCATTAAACAGGCACTGGAACAAAGCCGCTGGAATCGCACCGCCGCCGCCAAACAGCTCGGCATCACCTTGCGGCAATTGCGGTATCGCTTAAGCAAATTGGGAATTGAATAATCGACGGATGTGCCAAATGTTTCAATACACCCGTCATCGCAACAGCTTATAACCTGAATGCAGGGATGCATTCTGTAATCTCAGCGTTATTTCAAGGAGATTTCCGCCTGAAGCACGCGGAAATGACACTGGATTTGTTATGTTGATACTTGTTCTACATTTTTATGATGCGAACAGCTGGTAGATAGTGATGGATAACATTCGTCCGATTAGCGCAGCGTAATCGGACGCATGTTATTTATCACCATCTACCACCACATCCGCATCACCACACCCATCCAACGGATAACTGCCGACCGCTGCGCGAAAACGAAATCAATTAGCAAAGATTTA
>JANOOU010000400.1:0-15475 GCA_031421475.1 Gammaproteobacteria bacterium
GTTCAATTAACTTGGCTAAATCCGTAAAAATCCAATCTGGATCTGCTGCTGCATCTGACACAATTACATAGCGGCATTGACGCCGGATTAATTCATACGCCGCGAGATTCTCAAAGGGTAAGGGCCGTGGTTTGAACAATATCACGCAAATAAAAATAATTAGAAGCGGCATGTTGGTCGCACGACTCACCATTGGGGCTCACCAGGTAGGCCTCCATTAGCCGGTCTCGATAAAAACGGTGCATGGATACATGATTTATATTGCCAAAAGTTCCGATTACGACGGATAACATAAGTGAAGCCAACACTAAACTTAAGGCCCAATTTCCAATGCTGCCAAATGCTGCCAGTTCCTGTATTTCAATCGCCAGAGTGTATAAATCTTCATACAGGAATCGCCAGATAAAATCGTAACCCGCCAGCAATATTCCATAGAGCAACACCACCAGGCCAATACGCAGCAGCAGCCAGCCTGATTTTCCGCTGGATTCGTTTCCGGTGTTACGCGAATACCAACCGAACAACATTGATATCAATCCCGTAGCCGTGGCCGTAGATGCTGTTGTTGCTATCCATGTCGAAACCAATTAATAAACCTGGGGCAAGGTGCCTACAATCAATCCCGTTAAAATCATTTTGACTGCCACACTCGCATAACAATCTAGCTTACGCCGCAAGTTAAATGCATTGGCAAAATACCGCCCCGAAAACACAGCGTGCAATATCCAGCTTGTTATCAATAACATACTCAAGCCGATACTAAAACTCAAAATAGGAGCAAACAAATTAAATTGAAATAATAGCCACATGAATAACAAAAAGAAGGGAATAATAACCAGCAGATTGATAAACATCCCGCGCACAACAGCGGCTAATAAAGCCACTACATCGAGACCATTTCCCGGCGTGAGATAACAACCATGCAAGCGTATCCATTCAAGGATGCGGCCACCGGTTTTATCGTGGTCAGTCAATCGCGTGCCAAACGGGAACTCGCCGTTTTTCTGCGAGGCAAACCAGGTATAACTCGAACCAATATAACCGCCACCCGAGACCGTTGATAAATAATCTACGTTTTTCAGCACCTCGTGACGTTCCATGGCCTGCAATAAACCCAGATTAAAAGTAGCCGAACGAACACCACCTCCAGATAAAGCCAGGCCAGTAATATCGGCCAATTCCGCATCCTCTGTCACGCCCCGCCGCTGACGAATACGCGATCGCTCTGCATGCATGACTTGTTGATCAGTATACAAATTGGACGTTGTGTCATCCGTGATGGCCGCCTTTGTTATTTAAAAAATGGAGCACCGATACAGTATCACAGACCTGTCAAAGCGCAACGTAATAGCTGCCACTTGTTTTTCTGTGCCGCTGTGATCCGGCTTATTTACTTCATCTAAATACTTGTTGCCAGTTGTGCAAATCCGTCACTGTATCTGAACGCTCACGCAATATTAATCCAATCTGGAAGATGCCCGACTTTTCAGACTCATTACACCAACGAACATTACCGGTTAAAAAATATTTTCGGTTTTGTTCTTTTAGCGCCACCCATACATCCAGGACACTATCTACCCGTATCGCATTGTTAAGCATAATTCTCATCCCCGTCGCCGAGACATCCAGCGTCGAACCATCGAGCTTACGCCCCAGCAATCCGGGGTTTTCCGAAGAAAACACGATCTTTAAATTGATATCATCAATGCTCTTAAAACGAACATGGGTACGTTGCCCATCATTGTTAGCCATTTCACTGCTCCTGATCAATACAACATCCCTATCAGAATGTCATCCGTCCGCGCAACAACGGAGACCTATGTCATTTATCCGCGAATACTCATGTCTTTGAGGTAAATGAATTGTTTTTACTTTTTATTAATGGGTTTGCAAAGAAGATTACTTGAAGACATCCTGCCAGCTACGCAGATCCGTTACCGTGTCGGTACGTTCACGCAATACCAGACCTATCTGATATATACCCGGTTTATCCGATTCGTTACACCAGCAAACGTTACCGGTCAAAAAAAACTTACGCTTCTGTTCTTTCAGCGTTACCCAGACATCCAGCACACTGTCAATCTTGATGGCATGATTGATGGAGATCCGCAAGCCACCGGTAGATACATCCAGGGTCGAGGCATTCAGTGTTCGGCCAAGTAATCCTGGGTTTTCGGAGGAGAATACGATTTTAAGACTGATATCCTCAGCAGAATCGATTCGGGTATGGGCGCGACGATCATCATAACTACTAACCATGTTATTTTTTCCTCAAGGCTGCACCGTCCCTGTCGGTACAGTCTTGCGAGTATAGACAGCGTTTTGAAAAAATGCGCTATTCCATCATGATGGGCTTATTGCTCGTCTTCTTCCTGCTCTAACAAGCTGATAGGCACCGCACCGGACACCTCAACCTTCTCTATCTTTTCAAACCGGCTGCTGATTTTTTTCGCCGATCGGTGGACATCCTCCACGTCTTTATTGGCCTGGGAAATATGCGTGGCCAGTTTGTCCATACGATCACCAAAGCGCTCAAAGTCTTTTGCCAGAACGATCAAATGCTCTTGAATGATATGTACTTGCTGCCGGGTTGCAGAATCTTTCAGCACGGCGCGGGCAGTCGTCAGTATCGCCATCAGGGTAGTAGGTGAAACCAGCCACACACGTGCCCGTTGCGCCTCTTCTACCAGATCGTAATAATGTGCATGAATTTCAGCAAACACCGCTTCAGCCGGAATAAACATCACCGCACCATCGGAGGTTTCACCGGGCAGGATGTATTTAGCCGCTATATCCTTGATATGTTTCTTGATGTCGACACGAAATTGGCGCTCTGCCTGCACGCGGTCGGCATCACCCAGATCGATATTCGTTATATGGCGGAAGGATTCCAGTGGAAACTTTGAATCAATGGCGATGTTGCCAGTAGGTTGCGGCAGAAATAGCATGCAGTCGACCCGATTGCCATTTTTCAAGGTATGTTGCAGGGCAAAACTGTTTTCCGGCATGACATTACGTACCAACTGGGACAGCTGCACTTCGCCGAATGCACCACGTGAACGTTTATCAGCCAGTACCTCCTGCAAACTCACGACATTACCGGAAAGTTCGGTAATTTTTTTCTGCGCTTCATCGATTAAAGCCAGGCGTTTAAGTACATCGGTAAATGTGGCTGTTGTTTTTTCAAAACCTTCGCTTAAACGGCGCTCTACCTGCCCACTAATTTCTTTCAGCTTTAGATCAGTATTTTGCGTTAAAGCGTCAACCCGCTTGCCCAGATCATCGCCACTTCGAACCAGCGCATCGGTAACCTGGCGCCGCACTTCCGTCATGCCCTGGGTGAGGCTGTCTTGCTGTAATTTTAATGTTTCCAGCTGGCGCTGCTCAAATTTTTCACGATGTTGATTCAGGGTATTTTGTGTGATTTCACTAAACTGAGCCAGTCGCTCACTCAACTGTTGCTGCATATCTCCCAGGCGCTGTAATTGTTTTTCGCGAGCCTCCAGTAATTGTTGTGACAGGTCATTATGCAATTCCAGCTTGAATTTCTGCAATTGTCCAAATAGCAGTAGTGGCAAAACCACTATCAGTATTATTACGATTATTGCCAGTAAGAAAAAATCTACAGTCATGAATATTTCCGTTAATGATCCCGTGCATTGTACATGGCAATGCACGTCAAGCATTATGTCCACTACTTCATCAGGCCGCTATTAACTGCTATTGTTATCCACATGAATGAATTGCTCTGCAATATAAACGATATATCGGATCCCGGCGCAAAGGGTTTTGAGCTCAGTTTTAACGAATCCACCCTGGCCTTTTTTGTGGTGAAAAAACACGGTGAGGTGTTTGCTTACATCAACAAATGCCCGCATGTTGGTATTAACCTGGAGTGGCGACCTGATGATTTCCTGAACATTGATAAATCGTTAATACAATGTTCGGTGCATGGCGCGGAGTTCATCATTGAAACCGGGCGCTGTATTGCGGGCCCTTGCCAAGGAAAAATGCTTGATTCCGTTCCATTACAAATTGATGCACAGGGTAATATTTTTCTTGCGAACTCCTGAACTCGTCACTGGCCACAACATTTTTTAAATTTCTTGCCACTGCCACAAGGACAGGATGCATTTCGGCTGATATCCGTTGCTGCTTTCATATCACCATCCAGATAATACCAGGTACCCTGTTCTTTGATAAAACGACTGTTTTCACGTACCTGGCCGGTGAAATTCTGCTGCTTGTAACGCGCCATAAACTCGACCCTGCCTTTAAGATCCCCGACACGCCCGGCCTGGCTCGATAAAACGGTTAAGCCTAGCCACTCAATATCGGTATGGACATCAATCCGAGCCGGTCGGGTGGTGGCGTGCCAGCTGGCAGACAGGTATGCAGCATCGCCTATTACATAAGCGGTATAGCGTGATCGCATCAGGGCTTCAGCACTGTCGGCAGGTCTGAGTCCATTAATAAAAGGTAGGCAGCAGTCCTGCAAGCTCCCGCCTTGCCCACAGGGACAGAGTGCCGTATTGGTTAGTAATTCTGTATTCATTTGCTTGGTATTTAGGTTAACGGGGGGTATGCCCCGAGTATGACCGCCGGTCATGTCCGAGTAAAATTTTTATTGACAACGCGGGTCGTCATTCGTAATGTAAGTGAACGATCACTAACATGATCTGCAACAACGATTCCTCAACCTAAACACTGGAGATCCCCATGAGTCACGACGCCCTGTTAGACGCCAAAGGCCTGAACTGCCCCCTGCCCATCCTGCGCGCTAAAAAAGCCATTTCTGATTTGACCAGCGGTCAGGTTCTGAAAATCATCGCTACCGATCCAGGCTCCGTAAAAGACTTCGAAGCTTTCTGTAAACAAACGGGGAACACCCTGGTTTCCAGCGCCGAAGCCGGTGGAGCTTTTGAGTTCATGATCAAGAAATCTTAATCTTATTCAAACCGGCGCCAGATAGCATAACAATCCGGCGCCTGTTTTTTTGATCTCGACCCGAGCTTTACTTTGACCAAACGCCTGAAGGCTGAAGAACGACGCGAATCCATTATTAATGTGGCCAAGCACTTATTCGCACATAAAGGCTTTCACGGTGTGTCAATTGATGAAATCGTCAAATCAGTCGGTGTCAGCCCGTCTATTCTATATCGCCATTTCAAATCCAAAGAAGATCTATACGCAGCTGTATTGCACGAATTCTCCTGCACCCGCGAAAGCTATGTAGAAACCGTGGTTAATGAAGACACGAGTTTTGAACACATGCTGCGTGGCATGACCCGGGTATTTGTCGCCAGTATTATCAACCAGCCCGATCTGCTTAAGATGGAAATGCATAGTTTTCTGGAGGGCAGCGACGCCAGCAGTGATTTTTTTTTAAACCGCTGGAAAAGTTTTACCGACTACATAGAATACAATCTGAGCGAATTGATGGCTCACGGCAAAATAACGCCTATTAATGTACAGGCTGCGGCACTGATGTACCAAGCGATGATACGCGAAGTGTTATTACTAAAATGTTTGCAACCCAATGCACGCTTCAAGGATATTCCCATTGAAACCTTGGTAGACGAACTGATCACATTATTCATGAAAACCATTAACTTCAAAAATAGGATGTCACCATGAAAAAAATTCTAATTTTATGCGGCCTGCTCAGTACGTCATTGGCGTGGGCCAGCGATACACCACAGGTTCGGATCAACACCAATCTGGGCGTTATTGACCTGGAACTCAATGCCAAAGCCGCACCCAAGTCAGTTGAAAATTTTATGCGTTATTCCAAAGACGGATTTTACAATGGCACGATTTTTCATCGTGTCATCAATAATTTCATGATACAGGGTGGCGGCTTCACGCAGACTTTCGTGCAAAAATCGGTACGGGCACCTGTACCCAATGAAGCCTTTAACGGCTTAAAAAATGATCGCGGCACAGTGGCCATGGCGCGCACCGGTGATCCACATTCTGCAACAGCACAATTTTTTATCAACACAGTGAACAATGATCCTCTGAATTTTCGCGACAAATCAACCCAAGGTTGGGGTTACACCGTATTTGGCAGGGTTATCAGTGGTATGGATGTGGTAGATCGAATTCAAAACACCCCCACCGGGGATGGTGGCCCGTTTGGTACGGACGTACCGCAACCACTGGTTGTCATTAACAAGATCGAAATTATTCGTGAATAACGCCGGTTTACTGTATTGATGCTGAGGGGGCAACTTTCTGACCAGAAACGGTCTATCGTAACGCGGATAAGCGGTGTTACGAATCTAATTATTTGAGCCACTTTAATAAAACTATTTTTAGCTCATTTAGTTTTATCGGCTTGGCGGTGTAATCGTCCATGCCGGCTGTAATACATTTTTCCCTGTCGCCTTCCATTGCATTAGCGGTCATGGCAATCACGGGCAGATGAGGCAAGGCACCCTGTTTCTCACGTTTGCGAATTTCACCTGCTGCAACGTAACCATCCATAACTGGCATCTGGCAATCCATTAACACCAGATTAAAAATATGTTCTTGCTGTAAACGATTAATCGCTTCCTGCCCATTGTTAGCCACCTCAAAAGTGAGGCCGAGTTTTTCCAGCATTTTCTTTGCCACGACCTGATTCACAGGGTTATCCTCCACTAACAACACATGTCCATGCAGAATGTCATCCGGTGATATCAGTTGCGGTTCGTTATTGAGTGTTAGCTGTACATTGAGTGGAATTTCAAATGCAATTTCGGTCCAGAAACAAGATCCTTTTCCGGTTTCTGACGTCACACCCAGGCTGCCGTGCATCATGGTTGTTAATTTACGAACGATGGCCAATCCCAGGCCGGTGCCACCGTATTTGCGTGTGGTTGATCCATCTGCCTGAGTGAACGCATTAAACAATTTACGTTGTGCTTCTTCAGAAATTCCAATCCCGGAATCAATAACTTCGATGCGTAAACGTACAAAATTTTCCTCCAAAGAAATTACACATATTTTTACCCGAACTTCGCCGTTATCCGTAAACTTGATTGCATTCGTCATCAAATTTGCCAATATTTGCCGCATCCGTACTGGATCGCCTTTAATAACCCGGGGCAGGCGCTCATCAATTTCGCTCACTAATGCAATGCCACGCTCATCAGCCTTGTTTCTCAACAGCATGCGTAATTCTGTTATGATTTGCGCCAGATCAAAGGGGATTACCTCCAGCGACATTTTTCCTGCTTCGATTTTTGAGAAATCGAGAATATCATTCAACAAAGTCAGCAAAGATTCACCGGAGTTATACGCGATCAAAACATACTCGCGCTGTGTCGCGTCCATAGTGGTTTCACGCAACAGTTGCAAAGTTCCTAAAATTCCATTCATGGGCGTACGAATTTCGTGGCTCATATTCGCTAAAAATTCGCTTTTTGTTTTACTCGCCGTTTCAGCCATTTCCTTGGCTTTATTCAATTCTCTTTCTATGCGTTTACGTTGTTCAATTTCTTTACCGAGCTCTTCATTAATATCTTCGCTTTCGTTACGCGCATGGCTAAGGAATTTAATTAACGATTCATTATGAAAACGCAAATCCAGTGCGGCCATAATGGCACGGTTAACGCGTAATCCTGCTACCGCCATCGCTATCCAGAATACAATAACCATCAAACCCATAACATAATATTGTGAGCCTAGTAATATCAGCCGCAATGACAAGGGTAGCAATACCAGGCCTGCGTACACATAATACAAACGAATAATCGGCGACATGACAGGTACGCCGCCTGCAACTATACCGGCCACCACTAACCCCATCATTAACTGCAATTCAGCGGAATCGACGGGGAACATTAAAAACGCTGCAAGCCCCCAACCCGCAGCGGTTAATAAAATACTGGCGAGAAATATTTTTGAGCTTAATTTTTCTAACCGTTCGTTGCCACGAAACTGGCGCTCCAGCAAGGTCATGCCAATTCGAAAAACTGCAATTATCGTCATGCCTGAAAACCAGCTGATAATTAGCCCATGTGTGAGATAGGGCCATAACATCCAGGAAATAAGCGACGCCAATAGAAAACTAAATATGTTACTCAGCAGGGCATTTTCGGCAACCAGATTAATTTGTTCGCGCCAAATTTTGTCTTGGTGTTAGCTTTTTTCAGTAACGTCATTCTGTGTGAGGGAGTCGGGCATGGATCGGTATTTATGACGAATAATGTCTTGAGCTTAGCAGGATATTACTGCTTCATTAGCCGACATCAGCATAACGCCAGCCCTGACCTAACCAGCGGTGTATTAAGGGTGATATATGCTGCGGTTGATTGCACAACAATTCTGCTGCAGTGCGCTTTACATCCACCAGCATAGCCTCATCTCGCAGCAGATCCGCAATACGTAATTGCATGACCCCGGTTTGCCGGGTGCCCAGCACTTCGCCCGGACCGCGCAACGCCAGATCTTTCTGCGCAATCACAAAACCGTCATTGGTTTCACGCATGACTGCCAATCTTGATTGTGCAAGTTGAGACAGGGGTTTGCGATACATCAATACACAATGACTCGCCGCTGCTCCCCGTCCAACACGGCCACGTAACTGATGCAACTGCGCCAGGCCCAAGCGTTCTGCATTTTCGATAATCATCAGTGTGGCATTAGGTACATCTACGCCTACTTCAATGACGGTGGTTGCGACCAGCAAGTTTATTTTTCCTTGTTTAAACGCTGACATAACCTGTTCCTTGTCATTGGATTTCATACGTCCATGCACCAGCCCTACTTTTAATTCTGGCAATATCTCTGTTAATAACTCGGCTGTATCTTCGGCTGCACGACACTGCAGCACATCCGATTCCTCAATCAAGGTGCAAACCCAATAGGCCTGACTTCCAGTAGCACAGGCACTCTGTACACGCTTAATAACATCGTCACGTCGAGATTCTGTAATTACGACGGTGGTGACAGGTGTTCGTCCTGGTGGTAGTTCATCAATGACGGAATAATCCAGATCCGCATAAGCAGTCATGGCCAGACTGCGTGGTATAGGGGTTGCTGTCATGATGAGTTGATGTGGCACGCGACCGTCACGTACACCTTTTTGACGTAATGCCAGACGTTGATGCACACCAAACCGATGCTGTTCGTCAATGACGATCAGCGCCAGTTTCTTGAATGTCACATCCTCCTGAAACAATGCATGCGTTCCTACAATAATGGATGCCTCACCACTGGCAATACGTGACAGCATGTGTTCACGTTTTTTTCCTTTTAATTTTCCTGATAACCATGCTGCCTCAATTCCAAGCGCGGAAAACCAGTTAAACAATGTTTGAAAATGTTGTTCAGCAAGAATTTCTGTCGGCGCCATCATGACAGCCTGGTAGCCTGATTCAATCGCCTTGATACACGCCAGGGCAGCCACTACGGTCTTGCCACATCCTACATCTCCCTGTAGTAATCGCATCATCGGTTGTGGCTGGTTTAAATCGTCAACCAATTCATCAACGACGCGCTGTTGTGCTTTGGTGAGACTAAATGGCAAGAGCTTGATGAATTTATTCAATAAATTATTATTAGATGCCAGTGACCAGCTGGCTTGTTGTCGGGTTTGTCTGCGCAAAATTTGCAAGCCCAGGTGCTGCGCCAATAATTCTTCAAAAGCCAGTCGCTGTTGTGCCGGATGCGTACCCGTCATTAATAAATCAATATCAGCATCGGCAGGCGGTCGGTGCACGGTTTGCAGGGCGTGGTGCAAAGAGCAACCAAAAATTTCTTTCTGTAAATAATCAGGCAATATATTATTTTGCAGTAGCAAGGTTAGCGCCTGATCGGTTAAACGCCGTAACATGGCTTGTTGCACACCTTCGCCCGCTGGATAAACCGGGGTCAGGGCTTCTTCAATTACAGGTTCCAATTGTTTATCCGATAAACGATATTCGGGGTGAACCATCTCCAGTGAATTCGCACCCCCACGCACCTCGCCAAAACAACGAATAAATTTTCCGGGCTGTAATGCTGCCTGTTGTTGTTTGTTAAAATGAAAAAAACGCAGCAGCAAACTGCCGCTGCCATCACTAATATGGCATAACAACATTTTTTTTGAATTTTTGCGATGGGTGAATGCCATATCGACGTAATCAATACGGCCCACTATGGTAATGGCTTCGCCGTGCTGCAAAGAACCAATGGCCGCCACACGTGTGCGATCTTCATAGCGGTGCGGCAGATGAAACAGGACATCCTGCACACTGAAAATTCCAAGTTTATTGAGTTTTTCGGCGACGCTTGCGCCAACGCCTTTGAGACGGGTTAGTGGTATGGGCTGGGCATCATTCCCGGGCGTCATCCGGAAATAAAAGAAAACGCAAATGAACGCGACAAAAATGTCTGGACCATTTTTGAACGTACGTATGGGCGGCCCCGCAGGGGTGTAGCGCAGGATAGCGCGGAGTAATCAACGCAAATGAAATCTATAGCACGTTGACTATAGTAACGTTTTTGCGGAGTGTGAGGACTGGCTTGAAGCAGGCAACCATTATGTGGGTGAACGATATCCCCTATACATATCCATTTGCATTTATTCGCGTTCATTTTCGGACAATTATTTTGAAATAACCAGTATTCCATCCATCTCCACTGCCGCACCACGTGGCAACGAGGCCACACCGATTGCGGCGCGCGCCGGATAGGGTTCGGTGAAGTACAGCGCCATCACCTGGTTTACGGTTGCAAAATTTCCTAAATCGGTGAGAAAAACATTGAGTTTCACCATGTCCTGCAGACTGCCATCCGCCGCTTCAGCAACTGCCGCAAGATTTTTAAAAACTCGATGAATCTGCTCTTCCACACTACCCTTTAATAATTCCATGGTTTCAGGTATCAGCGGAATTTGGCCAGATAGATAAACCGTATCGCCGACTTTCACGGCTTGCGTATAAGTGCCTATGGCTTTGGGTGCTTTGTCGGTTGTGATTATTTGTTTTTTCATAGTATTAAATTTTATAAAAAAGGATGAGATTATTGTACGCGCCAAATTTTCATAACAGCTTTTATACCCCGCAAACGGCGCATGATACGGGCCAGATGCACACGACCTTGCACACTAATCATAAATGCAATGGTGGTTGTCTTGCCATCCTTGTCCTGCACTTCCACATGTTCGATATTCGCTGCCTCGTCAGAAATAGTGGTAGCCAATCGGGCCAGCACGCCGCGTTCATTATGTACGTTCATATAAACCGGGCAGGTAAATTCACCTTGTAAACTATCCGACCATTTAACGTCCACCATTCGGTCAGACAA
This sequence comes from Gammaproteobacteria bacterium, assembly GCA_031421475.1. Lineage (GTDB taxonomy): Bacteria > Pseudomonadota > Gammaproteobacteria > SZUA-229 > SZUA-229 > JACPVK01. Next base: position 11,278 of record JANOOU010000400.1, read on the forward strand.
TCTATAGCTTTCAATATTTTTGCAGCCTTCCTGATGCATCACCAGACCGCGCCCCTTGCTTAACAGTCCGACTATATGATCACCCGGAATGGGATGGCAACATTTTGCATAGGATACCACCATGCCTTCTGTGCCTTTTACCGCCAGTGGACTCAATGATTTCTGATCGCTGCCGCTGTGCTCGGAATCGCTATCATCTTCGGGATATAAACGTCGAACCACCAGATTGGCCGGGCGATTACCCAAACCAACATCTTCCAGCAGCTGATTCAAATTAGTGAAGTTGCATTCCTTAAGTAAAGGGTCCATTTTTTCGGGTGGAATTTCATCCAGTACAATTTTTTTACCCAGAAGGATTTGTGACAACAAGCGGCGGCCTTGCAAAATAGCGTCTTCGGACCGCATATTTTTTAGGTTTTGCCGGATTGTGGTGCGCGCCTTGGCAGTCACCACATAATTCAACCAGGCTGGGTTAGGGTGTGCAGCGGGTGATGTAAAAATTTCCACTGTCTGGCCACTATACAAAGGCGTATTGAGCGGCGCAAAACGATGGTCCACTTTGCACGCTACACAGGCATTGCCTACGCCGGTGTGAACGGCGTAGGCAAAATCAACCGGCGTGGCATGTTTAGGTAATTTGATGATATCGCCTGTGGGTGTATAAACATAAAGTTCATCAGGAAATAAATCGACTTTCACACTTTCAAGAAATTCAACCGAATCACCCGCGCTTTGTTGCAACTCCAGCAAACCGGTCAGCCATTCGCGGGTACGCGCCTGAATATCAAATTTGCCGCCCTCTTTGTACAACCAGTGCGCTGCAATACCCGATTCGGCAAATTTATTCATTTCTACTGTGCGTATTTGTACTTCAATGGGAATACCGTGCGGGCCAAACAAAATCGTGTGTAAAGATTGGTAACCATTTTCTTTTGGTATGGCGATATAGTCTTTGAACTTGCCGGGTATGGGCTTGAATAAATTATGCACGGCACCGAGTACGCGATAGCTGTCATCAACCGAATCAACCATGACGCGCAGCCCATACACATCAAACACGTTTTTATACGCCAGGTTTTTGCCGCGCATTTTTTTATAAACACTGTAAGGGTGCTTTTTACGCGCCTTGACCTGCGCGACAAGGCCCATTTCATCCAGGCGTTTGGTAAGCGCATTGAAAATAGTGGTTGTGACTTCTTTGCGATTACCACTGGCGCGCGCTATGGCTTGTTCGAGTATGCGATAGCGCATCGGATAAAGCGCACGAAAGCCCAGATCTTCCAGCTCTATACGTAAATGATTAATCCCCAGGCGTCGCGCCAGTGGCACATATATATCCAGCGTTTCTTTTGCGATGCGACGACGTTTGTCAGGGCGCATCACACCCAGTGTGCGCATATTGTGTAAACGATCGGCCAGCTTGATCATAATGACGCGTAAATCCCGCGCCATGGCGAGCAACACTTTTTGAATGTTGACCGCCTGCATTTCTTTTTTATTTTTGAATTTGAATTCTTCAAGCTTGCTGACGCCGTCGACCAACTCTGCCACGTCCTGCCCAAAACGTTGTGCCAGTTCTTCTTTGTTAACCAGCGTGTCTTCCAGCACATCGTGCAACATGGCGGCTGTTATGCTTTTGGCATCCATGCGCATTTCAGCCATGATGCGCGCCACGGCTATAGGGTGATAAATATAGGGTTCGCCGGTTTGGCGATATTGGCCTTCGTGCGCGTGCGCGCCAAATAAATAGGCCTGGTAAATTTCTTTGACCTGCTCCGGGCTCATGTAATCTTCGATGACATGGCACAGATCAGATATCAAAAATCGGGCGGGGTCGTTGTAATCAGCGTCGTCTTTACTGTCGGAGATCGGCTCGACAGCCAGCACATCAACGTGGGCATCAACCCTGGCATTTTTTACCTTAATAAGGGGGTGTTCAGGATTGATGGCCATAAGACATATTAGATTTCCCGGTTATTCTCGTTATCAGACATTTTGCCGGTCATGACATGGTCGCTGGTTGTCACTTCAGTCAGTATGGAGGGGCCTACCTTACCTTCAGCGATTTCACGCAGTGCCAGCACCGTTGGCTTATCGTTATCAACCGGCACCAGCGGCGTGCTGCCCATGGCAATTTGGCGTGCGCGCTTGGAGGCAACCAATACCAGCTGAAAACGGTTATCAACAAAGGGTAAGCAATCTTCTACAGTTAAACGGGCCATGGGATTCCTCTAATTTAGATTAATAATGCAAACACGAATAATGTCTGTGCTTAGCTGCTAGTTCAGTAACTCTATCAGTAGCGGTGCCAGCAAACTCTGTTGGCGTAGCTGACATTGCCGGTTGGCGCGAATAATACACCGTAGTTGCTGCAATGCCTGCTCAAAATCGTCATTCACCACCATATAATCGAACTCGGCGTAGTGCGACATCTCGCTGACGGCATCGCGCATGCGTCGATCAATCACGGTTTTATCATCCTGGCCGCGTGATTCCAGGCGTTGCCGCAGTACGGCAGTGGAGGGTGGCAGGATAAATATCGACACCGCGTCCGTTATTAATGTTCGCACCTGACGTGCGCCCTGCCAGTCAATTTCCAGTATGACATCCCTGCCATCCAGTAGCTGCTGCTCCACATGCTGTTGCGAGGTGCCATAAAAATTATCAAATACCTGCGCATGCTCCAGAAACGCGGCGCTTTCGATCATGGTTTTGAAGTCGGCCTGCGCCGTAAAATGATAATCCACACCATTGACTTCGCCGGGGCGCATGGTGCGTGTGGTGTGCGATACCGACACCGTGACCTGCGTATCATCCACCACCAGCTTTTTTACCAAACTGGTTTTACCCGCGCCAGATGGAGCAGAAATAATGTAGAGCGTACCCTTGGCCATGCTATCTCCTGTGAAGCCATCGTTAAGTAACAAGCATAGCATTAGAGCGCTGCCAATCGAACTGGCTGTCGTCGTGCTCCCCAGTCACCCGCATGCGCTTCGAACACACCGGGTAGCGTTGTACCACAGTGTTTGCAAGCGCCCTGCGCATCGAGTTGCCAGTCACTCAGCGCATACCAGTCGCGGCCAATAACCCGATTTTTACAGCCATGACAATAAGTACTGGCACCGGCTTTGTCATGCACATTACCGGTGTAGGCGTAATGCACGCCATTTTCCATGGCAATGTTACGTGCCCGGGTTAGTGTGGCCGGTGGCGTGGGGGGTATATCCTGCATTTTCCAGTCGGGATGAAATGCGGTGAAATGCAGCGGAACATCCGGCCCCAATTCATTGACCACCCACTGTGTCAGTTTGTGGAGTTCGGCATCGGAATCATTTTGCCCGGGTATTAATAATGTGGTGATTTCAAACCACACATCGGTTTCGTGTTTGAGATACAACAAGGTATCCAGCACCGGCTGCAATTCACCGCCAGTTATTGTGCGATAAAAATGATTGGTAAATCCTTTGAGATCAACATTGGCTGCATTCATCGCGGCATAAAACTCTTTGCGCGGTGCCGCACATACATAACCTGCCGTCACTGCAACCGATTTAATACCCAGTTCGTGGCAGGCCTGTGCTACATCGATGGCGTATTCATGAAACACCACCGGATCATTATAGGTAAACGCCACACTTCGACAGTTATGTTGTTTCGCCGCCTCGGCAATTTTTTGCGGGGAAGCCGCATCCGCCAGCGTATCCATTTCGCGTGATTTGCTGATGTCCCAGTTCTGGCAAAACTTGCACGCCAGATTACAGCCTGCCGTACCAAAAGACAGTATCGGTGTGCCCGGTAAAAAATGATTAAGCGGTTTTTTTTCAACCGGATCAATACAAAATCCACTGGAACGGCCATATGTGGTTAATACAATCTTACCGCCCTGATTGGCACGTACAAAACACAAACCGCGCTGCCCCTCTTTCATCTTACAAAATCGCGGACACATATCACATTGCACGCGCGGCTCTTCATCTTGTCTGGCATCAAGGGTGTGCCAGTATTTTGTTGCTATAGTATTTGCGTGCATAAAGTACCTCTTGCAATACAGAAGGTTAGGGCGCCTCTAAAAATAGTAATTTTTTCGTGAGGGCAAGGAAGCACCGCGCACAGAACCGCAGTGTATAAGTCATACATGAGGATTCGAGCACGGAGCTGACGCAGCCATCGCGGAAAAAGTGCATTTTTAGAGGTGCCC
>JANOOU010000401.1:0-9005 GCA_031421475.1 Gammaproteobacteria bacterium
TGGTTTTGAATGTTGCGTACTGCGTGGCGCTAGGTTCAGGTATAAAAACACTTAGCAGCAACAATGCGGTGACGAAGATTACACCAAAAACAAGGCCTGCTATTTTCTCCCAATTTGACATGACAGCGTTCATGACTTTCCTTTCTGGTTTTGAAAATTAACAGCATTAAAAAGGGCAAAGCTCAATGCCGGTAAGTTAAGAATACGTCGTCGTCCCGGCAATCCATGCCGGGGCAGGCTCTGGCGGAATGACGACTTAAAATTTTTAACGTCGCTTGGTGTTGTCGAAGCCAGAGTGGCTTGAAACGTTTGATGCCTGATACCCGCCTTGCGTAAATTTTTTTTCGGAACAGTTGGCATGTGAATTCCTTGGCTTTCATCATTTAGGGTACAGCGTGTAGCAGAGCGGGCATTAACGTGTTGTCAGTTAATGCTTATTTGGTAATGTTACGGCATGCCATTACCTGTGTGTCACTGATCCCGGAATGTTATGGATACTAATTAGCTTTTTAGAAACGCGCAATGGATTTTTTGATGGTGAACATTAAGTGATGCAGGATTTGTTTTTCCAGATCGGTGAGCGGCTTTGCTGGTTTAATCTCATTTGTCATCGCAATCGTCATCCTCTTCTTTCTTAAAAATTTTGCGCATATCACCCGAAGCCAGGACTTCAGGCTCTTCAAGCTTGTCTGCGCCGATATTACGAATATGCTGGGCTGCGCGTTTAATCGCATCCTCTATGGATACGGGCTTTTTCTTGCGTCGCTGATCGCTGATCTGTTTTATTTTATCGCTCATATCATCCTATGGCTCAATCTGAATTTTTCATCAGGTATCAACACAACAAATCCAGCGTGATTCTGGCGGAAATCTCCTTGAAATATCGCTGAGAATACAGAATGCATCCATGCATTCTGCCCTTCGGGCCAGCTGCGCTGTTCAAAAATGGCTCCAGGCCATTTTTATCCCGACAAAAGAATTCGGGAATGACAATAGCCTGCGCTTAATTTTAATTAAAATCGGCGCTGGAAGACACTGCACATTTTACAGAATCTAACAACAAGTTTATTTTAATTATTTAGCAAAATATATTTTTGATAAAGGTGGCATTTTCGTTACACTCTCAAAAACCTCGAATTCAAGAGGTCTATTGCTTCAATTTTTATTCATCGTAGGAAATATGTATGCACCTCCTTAATCAAAAACCCTGTAATAAACTTACTCTAAACATCTTTCTCATTGCACTAGCTTTTAGCAGCAATGCCCTGGCAGTTACATTCAACGTAAACAACAACGGTGATGCCAACGACTCAACACCCGGCGATGGCGTTTGCGCAACAGCGAATGTCAATGCGGTCTGCACATTGCGCGCCGCAATCAGTGAAACCAATGCGCTAACCGGTACAGATACAATTAATCTGCCAGCTGATACCTACACCATTCAATCCAGTGCGGGGTCCAACAACACGTCTGGCTCGTTTTTTATTTCTGATTCCCTAAATCTTATTGGTGCCGATGCATCCACTACCATTATTTCTGCCAATTTCCTAACCGGTGTAATGTTTATTCAGGCTTCCGGACATGTGGCACTCTCTAATATATCCATTACAAACGGAAACGCGGGAACAACCACTACCGGCGGCGGTATTTACTTAGCTGGAGAATCCCTGATTGTCACCCTATCTAACTCAATTATTAGTGGTAACAGCGCAGGTACTGGGGCCGGGATTGGTTGGGGCTCACCTGTAAATAGCGTAACCATACAGAATTCACTGATCGACAATAACCACGCCATCGGGGAGCCCGGCCAGTTCCCCTCTTTCGGTGGTGGCATAAACGCCAGCACAGGTACGCTTGTAGTGAGAAACAGCACTATCAGCAACAATACAAGTAACTTTGGCGGAGGCATTGCAACAATTGGCACTGTCATACTTGAAGACTCACTCATCAGTGGAAATACAGCAATAGCTGTAATCAACGTTAATTACAGATATAGCGGTGGCGGCATCCAAGTTGGAAGTGGAGACAGTGCAACACTAACTTCAATAAACAGCACTATAAGCGGCAATCATTCATATGGTTCTGGCGCTGGCATACTGATGGTTAATGGCACTGCATCTTTGTATAACACGACTGTAACGGGCAACTATGCTGGCGATGACACTAACGAATCTAGTTATGGCGGCGGTATAGCCGGTTCAGATTCGCTACCGCGACCTGAAATCAATATTACAAATTCTCTCATTGCTGATAATTATTCTAACTCAGGAATGGGATCCGATTGCTGGACCTCGCTTTTAACTTTTACATCATACGGATATAACATTATTGGCAATGCGACTGGCTGCACCATCACACAATCAACTGGTGATATGTTTGGCACCGTTGATAACCCTATTGACCCAATGCTTGATTCACTTGCCGATAATGGCGGAGATTCCTTTACACATGCATTAAAACCTGACAGCCCTGCCATAGATGCCGGTAACCCAACAACTTGTACTGATAATGCAGGCGAAATATTATCCAACGATCAGCGCGGTAACCCCAGGCACTACGGTGTCGATGAGCGCTGCGATATTGGAGCCTACGAAATGAACTTCACTCTCTCTGCAAATGCGGGGATTGATCAGAATGTAAATATTAATAATGTAGTCACGCTTAATGCGAACACCACTCAATCCAGCAGAGATATTGCCAGCTACGCATGGGCCGAAGTCGGCACTGCCTCGGTTACTCTAACAAACCCCAGTTCCGCAACCCCGGAGTTTACAGCACCGTCTACAGCCACAACGCTGACCTTTGAATTAACGATTACGGACATCAATGGCGCAATGTCTACTGACACGGTTGTTATCAACGTTACCGCTAACACAGCACCCGTCAGCGGCAATGGAAATAGTAACAACAATGGCGGGACATTTGATTTATGGACCGGTTTGTTAATGCTATTTTCTGTTATGTACTTTCGTCGACACTACCCACGAAAATCCAGCCTTTAATTTTATAGATTATTGCAAGTTATTAAGCCGGCATCGAAATACAACGTATATTTCGATGCCGAGTAATGGTGAGCGGGTCCATATCATCTGCGCAAGTACCATCACAACAAACCAAGCGTAATTCTGGCAGAAGTCTCCTTGAAACAACGCGGTGATTCCCGACAGAAACATTCGGAAATGACAAATGAAATAGTGTTGTTCGACTTAATCAAAGCCTCCCTAACGGCATTTCAACTCCACGCTGTAACGGCCTGGCTCACTCTACACATAAATTCTTTGCACGAGGTTTTTTTAACTTGTAACGAACCCCATCAACCACCACAATAACCGCTTTATAAACCTGGCCTGAACCACCACGTGAAAACAGACAACACCCATCGACAAGCCGTGATGACCCGTGCCACCTGGGTCAGCATTAGTGTGAATTTGTTTTTGTCTGTTTCGCAATTGATTATCGGATTGGTCGGCCATTCACAGGCCTTGGTTGCCGACAGTATTCACACCCTGTCGGATCTTGCCGCCGACTTTCTGGTACTGGCCGTCACCCGTGCAGCCAATCAAGGTGCGGATGAAGATCACCCATACGGTCACACTCGTTACGAAACACTCGCCACCACCGGTCTTGCGATTTTATTAATTGTTGTGGGTGTCGGTATTGGCATTAGCGCGGTGGATCGCTTGATGCACCCCACGGGTGTTATTCCTTCCATCATCACCTTATGGGCAGCCTTAATTACCACGCTCGCCAAGGAAGGCCTGTATCACTATACCGTGCATGTTGCGCGCAACATTAAATCGCGCATGCTCGAAGCCAGCGCCTGGCATCACCGCAGTGACGCTATTTCGTCGGTGATTGTGGTGATAGGTATTGGTGGCGCCCTGATGGGTATTCCGATGTTCGATGCTCTGGCAGCATTTGTTGTCGGCATCATGATCATACGCATTGGCTGGACCCTGGGTTACCGCAGCGTGCAGGAACTATCCGACACCGGGCTCGAACCCGAGCGCCTGCAAGCCATACGCGACACCATTCAGAATATCGACGGTGTAAAAGAACTGCATATGTTGCGCACCCGCACCATGGGGCATCAGGTACTGGTTGATGTGCACATACTGGTGGATGCGCAGTTATCCGTATCCGAAGGCCATCAAATATCAGAAGTGGTGGAGCACTCGCTCATCGATGGGTTTGACGACATCAACGACGTCACCGTGCATATTGATCCGGAAGACGATCAATACACGCCCAACAGTTGCCGCAACCTGCCGTTACGTAAAGAAGTCATGCAACGCCTGCAAACCTGCTGGGCCGATATACCGCAAGCTGGGAACATCTCTAAAACCGTGCTGCACTATATTGAAGGCCGGGTAAACATTGAGGTGGTCATGCCACTCGCGGCGCTGGATACGGTTGAATCAGCACGCCAGTTACGCCAGCAACTCCGTCAGGCTGCCGCAAATTGTGAGGTCATTGGCAAGGTGGATATCTATTTCAGCTAGGCCTCTCCCTGCACAACAAGTGTGCGCACCAGCCGGTTGCGCACATACATGGTGCACAACAATTTCAGGCTAATTAAAAAATCAACACCTTATAACTGCGTTTTTCCTTTCCACTCGTGGCATGTTTCATGCAAAATTACGCGCTGTCAGCTTTCTACCGCCCTGCACCGTGCAGGCGCATGGCATGGCAACCCAATTCACAACCGGAGGATATACATGTCTGCCAAAGACGTTTTAAAAACCATTTCTGAAAATGAAGTCAAATTTGTCGACTTTCGTTTCACCGATTCACGCGGTAAAGAACATCACGTTTCCGTACCGGTTAGCCAGATTGATGAAAACACCTTTGTCGATGGCAAAATGTTTGACGGCTCTTCGATTGACGGCTGGAAGGGCATTAACGAATCCGACATGATTTTGATGCCTGACACCTCCACCGCATTCATGGACCCGTTCTGCGAAGAAGCCACTCTGAACATTTCTTGCGATGTTATTGAGCCGGCCACCATGCAAGGTTATGAGCGCGATCCTCGCTCCATTGCGAAACGCGGTGAAGCCTACCTGAAATCTACCGGTATAGGCGATACCGCTTATTTCGGTCCTGAAAACGAATTTTTCGTATTTGACAGTATTGCCTGGAATTACGATGTGGGCAGTGCGTTTTACAAAATCGGCTCTGAAGAAGCCGCCTGGAGCTCAGGCTCACAGAGCGAAGCCGGCAACATGGGGCACCGCCCGCGCGTAAAAGGTGGTTATTTCCCGGTTCCCCCGGTTGATTCACTGCAAGATCTGCGTTCTGCCATGTGCCTGGTTCTCGAAGATTGCGGCATGGTTGTAGAAGTTCATCACCATGAAGTTGCAACAGCTGGCCAATGCGAAATCGGCGTCGGTTTCGGCACCCTGGTTAAAAAGGCCGATGAAGTTCAGAAGCTGAAATATGTTGTGCATAACGTGGCACATGCCTATGGCAAAACGGCTACTTTCATGCCCAAGCCACTGGTGGGTGACAACGGTAGCGGCATGCATGTGCATATGTCGCTGGGTAAAGATGGCAAAAATATCTTCTCGGGCAACCTTTATGGTGGCTTGTCTGAAACGGCACTGTTCTACATTGGCGGTATTTTGAAACACGCGAAGGCGTTGAATGCTCTGACCAACCCGGCGGTTAACTCCTACCGCCGTCTGGTTCCGGGCTACGAAGCACCGGTGATGCTGGCTTACTCAGCGCGTAACCGTTCTGCGTCAATTCGTATTCCCCACGTTCCCAATCCGAAAGGCCGTCGTATTGAAGTGCGCTTCCCTGACTCCACTGCCAATCCATACCTGGCGTTTACCGCCATGATGATGGCGGGTCTGGATGGTATTTTGAACAAGATTCATCCTGGGGATGCCGCTGACAAAGACCTTTATCACCTGCCACCCGAAGAAGACAAGGTATTCCCTAAAGTCTGTTTTGCATTGGATCAGGCGTTGGTAGAGCTCGACAAGGATCGTGCATTCCTTACCGCAGGCGGCGTATTCACCAATGACTCGATTGATGCTTACATAGCGCTGAAGCATGAAGAATCACAGCGTGCACGTTTGTGCGTACATCCGATTGAATTTGAAATGTACTACAGCTGCTAAGCCTTGTTTCCTGGTTATACAAAACACCCCGCCACGCGGGGTGTTTTTATTTGCGAGGCGTGACAATCCACACTAAGCTAGGCCCATGAAAAAATTAATCGCGATGCTGTTATTACTGACCTGCAATCTGGCCTGTCATCTGGCCTGGGCCGAAATGTACAAATCGCTGGATGAAAACGGTGAAGTGGTTTATTCCGACAAACCGCCAACGCTGGATGCAAAAGAATTCAAACCGCCAACCATAGGCGTCCTTCCTCCTGTTAAATATGTACCCAAAGCGCAGCCTGCCACCGCACCGCAAGCACCGCCCTCTACCTATTCTGACTTACGTTTTACCAAACCGGAAACGGATGCCAGCCTTCATGACAATGAAGGCAATATTACTTACGTACTCACGATTACACCGGTGTTAAACACTAAGCTGGGGCATTATTTAACCATCAAACTTGACGGCACAATGGTAATGGACAAGACCAGCTCGCTGACAGGCACTCTGAAGAGCGTGGATCGCGGCAGCCATAACCTAAGTGCTGACATATCGGATACGCAAGGCATTGTATTACGCAGTACCAGTATGAATTTTCATGTGCAAAAAACATCCTTGCTCAACAAACAACCCATAACACCGCCACCGCCTGCACCCTGAACGCACAGCAAACGTGCGCTACGCTACATCTTGATTGTTGTTTGCACCGACAAGGTGCAGACTAATCGCCATTCACCGCATCAGGCCGTACCGCAGCAGTATCAGCCCGTGTTCGCCCTGTTGGTTCACTTATTGCTATCTGCCAATATATGCATAACGAAACCCACCATCACCTGTCTGGTATGCAACGCACGATTCTGGACAACCTGAATGTCGCCGTGATGGTACTGGATACAAATTTGCGTATTCAGTATCTCAACCCGTCCGCAGAAAGCCTGTTTCACCTGAGTAGCAAACGGGCACTGGGTGTCTGCATCGACAAAATGTTTTTTATGGATGCACTGTTGCTGGCGCGTTTGCACGACGCACTGCACCATGCACATCCTTATGCCGAACACGAACTGACTGTTGAAATCTCACCCAGCCAGGCCATCACCATTGATTACCGGGCCACACCCCTGCAAGTACCTGATCAGCCGGACATGCTGATGCTGGAAATTACCCACATCGATCGTCAGCTACGTTATGCACGCGAAGAAAAATTATTGAGTGAGCAAGTGGCCAGCCGGCAACTGGTGCGGGGCATGGCGCATGAAATTAAAAATCCGCTGGGTGGCTTACGCGGTGCGGCGCAACTACTGGAACGCGAATTGCCCAAGCCCGAACTCAAGGAATACACACGTATTATTATTGGCGAAGCCGATCGTTTACAAAATCTGGTTGATCGCATGCTCGGCCCCAATAATTTGCCACGCATTCGTGCGGTGAGTATTCATCAGGTGAGTGAACATGTGCGTCAACTGGTACAAGTCGAAGCGCCACTAAACATTTTTTTTAATCTCGATTATGATCCCAGCCTGCCGGATGTACAGGCGGATCCTGAATTGTTAATTCAGGCCACACTCAATATCACGCGTAACGCGGTAGCTGCACTCGGAAATAGCGGAGAAATAACATTTCGCACACGCCCGCTACGGAATTTCACGCTCGGCCACAAGCATCATCGGCTGGTATTGCAGTTCGACATTATCGACAACGGACCCGGCATTCCCGATGCCATCCGCGAACAAATTTTTTTCCCGATGGTTACCGGCCGCGCCAATGGCACCGGCCTGGGATTATCCATCGCACAATCCCTGATTAATCAGCATGGCGGACTGATTGCCTGTGTCAGCCAGCCGGGAAAAACCGTATTCACTATTTACCTACCTATGGAGAACCGTGATGCCTAATCATCACATCTGGATCATCGACGACGACGCTTCAATACGCTGGGTGCTGGAAAAAGCACTGAAACAGGCGGACATCAGTGTGAGCAGTTTTGAGACCGCCGATGACGCACTCGACGCACTGAATCAATCCACACCCGATGCCATCATTACCGATATTCGTATGCCGGGCACCAATGGCCTGGATTTTCTTGAGCATCTGGGCAAGGAACACCCGGCCATTCCGGTGATTATCATGACTGCGCATTCGGATCTGGATAGCGCGGTATCGGCATACCAGGGTGGTGCATTTGAATACTTGCCCAAACCCTTTGATATTGACGAAGCGGTGGATCTGGCACAACGCGCCTTCCGCAAACGTGCTGAACAAAAAGAACTGAACGCCGGCAAGGTACAACACGATACGCCAGAAATTATTGGCGAAGCGCCCGCCATGCAAGAAGTGTTTCGCGCGATTGGCCGCTTATCAAAATCCACCATCACCGTTTTAATTAACGGCGAATCCGGCACCGGTAAGGAACTGGTTGCGCAAGCATTACACAAACACAGTCCGCGCAAAGACCGCCCGTTTATTGCCATTAACACCGCTGCCATTCCCAAAGATTTACTGGAATCCGAATTATTTGGCCATGAGCGCGGCGCCTTCACCGGCGCCACCGCGCAACGCCGCGGCCGCTTTGAACAAGCCGATGGCGGCACCTTATTTCTCGATGAAATTGGCGACATGCCGGCCGATTTACAAACAAGATTGCTACGTGTATTAGCCGACGGACAGTTTTATCGGGTAGGTGGCCACACACCGATCAAATCCGATGTCCGAATTATTACCGCCACCCATCAGAATCTCGAAACACGTGTTAAACAAGGCTTGTTTCGCGAAGATTTATTTCACCGATTAAATGTTATTCGCATCCAAATTCCGGCACTGCGTGAACGCCGTGAAGATATACCGGCGTTGTTGCGTTTATTTTTACAACAAGCTGCCCGGGAAATTGGTGTTGA
>JANOOU010000402.1:0-2492 GCA_031421475.1 Gammaproteobacteria bacterium
AACAGATCAGCCACCATGGCTTCTCCATTATCAAATTCAACAGCGGTGGTAAACACCGCTTGCTGAACCACAAACTCGAACCCATCACGGCTAATCGCCGCGTCGCGCTGCATTGATTCGCTGCATTGTGCCTGCTATTAAGGGCACCTCTAAAAATAGTAATTTTTTCGTGAGGGCAAGGAAGCACCGCGCGGAGAACCGCAGTGTATAAGTCATACATGAGGATTCGAGCACGGAGCTGACGCGGCCATCGCGGAAAAAGTGCATTTTTAGAGGTGCCCTATAGCGACGATCAAATGATCGGCCAGGCATCTCACCCTAGCAACCGGAGACTTTCACGTGCAACAAACCCTTGATCAGAAGTATAACTTCGAGGTCGTCAAGGCATTCGCCGTCATGGCTGTTATCTACCTGGTGGTAGGTACGCTGGTGGGTGTCTTAATAGCGTCTCAACTGGCCTGGCCGGTGCTCAATTTTGATATAGCCGAACTCAGCTTTGGCCGTTTGCGCCCGCTGCATACCAATGCCGTTATTTTTGCCTTCGGTGGCAGCACCTTGATGGCAACGTCGTTTTATTCGGTGCAACGCACCTGCGCTACACCCTTGTGGAGCAACCGTCTGGCCTGGTTTGTATTCTTTGGTTGGAACGCCATTATCCTGGCTGCGGTGATCACCCTGCCCCTGGGACTGACCCAAGGTAAGGAATATGCCGAGCTGGAATGGCCGATCGATCTGGCGATTGCCGTGGTCTGGGTGAGTTACAGTTTTAACTTCATCATGACCGTTACTCGACGTAAATCCTCCCATATATATGTGTCGAACTGGTTCTTCATGGCAATGATGGTAATGATCACTTATCTGCACGTGGTGAATAGCCTGGCGATGCCGGTTTCGTTATTCAAGTCCTACTCTATTTACTCGGGCGTGCAAGACGCCATGATTCAGTGGTGGTGGGGCCATAACGCCGTTGGGTTTTATTTAACGGCGGGCTTTCTCGGCATCATGTATTACTTTGTACCGAAGCAGGCTGGACGTCCGGTGTTTTCTTATCGTTTGTCGGTCATTCATTTTTGGACACTGAGTTTCGGCTACGTCTGGCTGGGTGCGCATCACTTGCACTACACCGCTCTGCCCGACTGGACCGGCTCACTGGGAGCGGCGGTATCCCTGGCGATGATCATTCCATCCTGGGGTGGCGCCATTAACGGCATGATGACTTTATCGGGCGCCTGGGACAAATTGCGTACCGATTATGTGCTGCGTTTTTTAATTGTGTCACTGGCGTTCTATGCCATGTCGACCTTCGAAGGCCCGGTGATGTCAGCCAAAACCGTTAACGCCTTGTCACATTACACCGACTGGACCATTGGCCACGTTCACTCCGGCGCCCTGGGCTGGGTGGGCATGATATCGGCGGGTGCGCTGTATCACCTGTTCACGGTGTTATGGAATCGTAAAATGTATTCCGAGCATTTGATCAACCTGCATTTCTGGATGGCTACCATCGGTACCGTTATCTACGTTATTGCAATGTGGGTATCGGGCATTATGCAAAGTTTAATGTGGCGTGATTACGATGAGTTCGGCACCCTCACCTACACCTTTGCGGAATCGGTTGCCGCCATGCATCCCTATTATGTGATGCGAGCTGTGGGCGGTTTTATCTATTTCGCCGGTGCGGCTGTCATGCTCTACAACGTGGTGATGACCATACGCCAGCCATCCACCGCTGATCTCACGCAGCCTGCTGCGGCAGCCGCTTAACAGGAGCCGCCCCATCATGGCTAATCAAATTCATTCAACCAAATTGCAGGATAAAATCGAACGCAATGTATTCCTGCTTTTGATTTTCACCATGGGCATGTTGTCCATTGGCGGCATTGTGGAAATCATTCCCTTGTTCTATCTCAAGAACACGCTGGAGCATAACAAACATCCGGAAGTGGTATGGCAACGCAGCGAAGGCCAGACCTTAAACGACTGGACTGCCGGTGCCGGTGTACGCCCCTACAAACCGATGGAATTGATGGGACGCGAAATCTATATTCGTGAAGGCTGTTATCTGTGCCATTCACAAATGATTCGTCCCTTCCGTGATGAAAAAGAACGTTACGGACATTATTCACTGGCCTCCTAATCCATGTATGACCATCCCTTTCAGTGGGGCTCCAAACGTACCGGCCCGGATCTGGCTCGTGTCGGCGGCAAGTACTCGGATGAATGGCACACCCGTCATTTGCTCGCACCGCGGGATGTGGTACCAGAATCGGTGATGCCGAATTATCCCTGGCTGGAAAAAGCGAATATCAACGCTGAACGCACCGTCACCACCATGAAAGCCATGCGCACCCTGGGCGTGCCTTACACCGATGCCGACATCGCCAGTGCCACCAGCGAAGTCGAAGGCAAAAATGAACTGCAGGCCGTAGTCGCGTACTTGCAGGTACTCGGCACCATGGTCAAGTTCGACGACAGCATCGACTACCGCGAAT
>JANOOU010000403.1:0-2455 GCA_031421475.1 Gammaproteobacteria bacterium
ACACCACACTCTGCGTACAGCCTTCCAATATCAGCATACGTCGAACATGGCGTCGTGTGGGCCAGGGTTGGCGTTGCTGTGTTAGCGGAATTTTTGATTTGAGCACCGCAGGCAATATCGGCTTAACCAATTTGCCAAGCGTTAACAATGTTGAAAATATCCGTGGGTATGGAATCACCTTGCGCAACATATAACGCACGAATTTATCAAACAGCGGCCGCGGCACCTGCTGCTCGACATAATGCCGACCTATATCCACCAAGCGTCCATAACGCACACCGGACGGGCAAGTAGTTTCACACGCACGGCAGGTTAAACATCTGTCGAGATGGGTTTGGGTTTTTGTTGTGACCTGGGCGCCTTCCAGCAATTGCTTGATTAAATATATGCGTCCGCGCGGTCCATCCAGTTCATCACCCAGCAGTTGATATGTCGGGCACGTGGCTGTGCAGAATCCGCAATGTACGCAGCTGCGTATAATGTCATTGGCTTCTTCACCTTCGACGGATTGCTTAAATGCCTGGCTGATGTTGGTTTGCATCGCTACATATCCCGGTAAAGTCGGCCACGATTAAATAAGCCGTGTGGATCGAAAGCGTTTTTTAATTGCTGATGTATCTTCATTAAACCTGCGGGTAAAGCCTGAAATTTTTCGATGCCCGCATCGCCGCGATATAATGTGGCATGTCCTCCGGCGGTTTGCGCCGCTGCTCTGATACTCTCGGCACTCGCCGACGTGGTGACCCAGCGCTGTGCACCACCCCAGTCATAAAACCATTCACCCGCTATCGGCAAGGCAGGCGTATTCGAAGGCACTGAAACACGCCACAGATTTTTAGTCGATTTAAAAAAATCTGTTTTATGTTGATTCAATATCTGCCAAAAAACGTTCGTATCCGGTAACCGTTCACCACCGAGTTTGTTATGAGCAAGATTCACGGCTTTCTCAGTGCCTGAAACACGCACATACATTTTTTCGCTATCGAAACTGATGGCTGAAATCGGCAGTGGCAGGCGCTGCCATGCCTGTGCACTATTTAATGATTCAATAACGGACGATGTAAACACCAACGTTAATTCTGTTTCAGGTTTAGGTAAAACCTTAAGCGACACGTCCATAATAACGCCCAGGGTTCCCAAAGCGCCCACCATCAAGCGCGATACATCGTAACCGGCAACGTTTTTCATAACCTGGCCACCAAAACCAAGTAACTCGGCCTTGCCATTAATGATCTTGCAACCCAATGTAAAGTCGCGCGCGGCACCGGCAAAGGGTCGTCTTGGACCGGATGCATTACAGGCAATGGTACCGCCAATGGTTGCAGACTCGGTATAATCAGGCGGTTCAAATGCCAGCATCTGATGTTGTGCATCCAGCTCGCACTCAATGTCATATAGCGTTGTGCCCGAACGTGCAGTAATAACCAGCTCAGTGGGTTCGTAACTGATGATGCCTTTATGCGTACTCACATCCAGCCTGTCACCCACGGGTTTATTGCCATAAAACATTTTGCTAAGACCACCACAAATATGTAATGGCTGTGCAGAAGCCAGAGCGGCACGCACCTGTTGCTGTATATCTTTGCTGTTATCGTTAGTGGAATTCATTCGGAATATATTTTCGATTCTAGAAGCGTTCAATTTCTGGATGCGGCAACTGTCCACCATGCACATGCATGGCACCGAGTTCAGCACAACGATGTAATTCCGGTACCGCCTTGCCCGGATTCAACAGCCCTGCGGGATCAAACGCATATTTAATCGCATGAAACTGTATGAGTTCGGCTGTTTTGAATTGCGTGCACATCTGGTTAATTTTTTCCACACCCACGCCATGCTCACCGGTAATGGTGCCACCGGCCTGCACACATAGATCAAGAATTTTTCCGCCAAACTCTTCGGTACGTGCCAGCTCACCCGGTTTGTTAGCATCGTAAAGTATCAGCGGATGTAAATTGCCATCGCCTGCATGGAACACGTTGGCTACCGGCAATTGATAGTGTTCTGAAAGCTCGGTAATTTTTTGCAAAACATAAGGCAGGGCTTTTCTGGGGATCGTGCCATCCATACAATAATAATCGGGTGAAATTCTGCCTATTGCGGGGAAAGCCGCTTTACGTCCTTTCCAGAATAACTGACGCTCAACTTCATCGCGCGCTGTGCGCACTTCGGTTGCGCCACTGGCTTCAAGAATTTCTTTTACAGTCAATACATGTGTTGAAACTTCTTCATTGGTTCCGTCAAGCTCGCACAATAATATGGCTGCCGCATCAAGTGGATAACCGGCATGGACAAATTGTTCTGCAGCCTGTATCGACAGTTTATCCATCATCTCCAGGCCGGCAGGAATAATACCGGCCGAAATAATATTGCCCACGGCGGCGGCGGCTTTTACTACATCGTCAAACGCTGCAAGTAAAACCTGTGCGCGCTCCGGCTTTGCCAATAATTTTAC
>JANOOU010000404.1:0-1873 GCA_031421475.1 Gammaproteobacteria bacterium
CAATCGACGCGTTACAACATGCGTTAGCACTTTTGTGCGCTTTAACATTAACGACCGTCCTTGCCAGTTGTGGTAGTGATGAGCCGACGGCTGGTGGCAGTGGCAGTGGCAGTGGCAGTGGTGGGGGTGGGAGCGGGGGCACGCCTACAACAAATATAGTAAGCGAAAAAAATATGTATATAACTTACGAAGATCCCATTTTTAAGGTTATAAGCATCGAAGGCAATTTCAAACAGACCACCGGTCTTTTAACTGTATTTGTTGCTGATAGAAACAACATCAAAATTACCGGCAGCCATACTGTATATTTCAGAACTGAATGGGGCTTCTTTAATCAGGATTCCTGTGTAACATCCAATGGCAGTTGCAGTGTCACCTGGACATCTGGCAGTCCACAAGAGCTGGCCTCAGATAGAAGAGTTATATTCACAGCCTATACCTTAGGTGAAGAAGAATTTGTTGACACAAACGGCAATGGTTATTTTGATGACGTGGACGGGTTTGTGCCCGTCACAAATGATTTACCAGAACCTTACATCGACTGCAATCATGATCTTGCCTATACCCCAGGCGAACAAATCATTGATGTACATACAAACAATGGTATACATGATGCCGAAGACAGCTTGAATAGCACGCCCGACTGCCAGGACACGACGGGTCGCTGTAGCCCAAACCCAACTATTATGATCTATCATACCGATTATCTTTTTATCAGCGGGGAGGATGTAACCACCATTTCTAGTCCGATATATGGCACCGGTTCGCCATTGTATGCTGCGCTCACGAGCGACACCTGCACTAATTAATCATGAATGCCTAACAATATTTTCCTCATCGGCCCCATGGGTGCAGGCAAAACCACCATGGGGCGTCAACTCGCAAAAAAACTGCGTTTACACTTTTATGACAGCGACAAGGTAATAGAAGAACGCACTGGCGCCACCATCCCTCTCATTTTTGAACTCGAAGGCGAAGCCGGTTTTCGCTTGCGTGAACAAGCGGTTATTGACGATCTCAGCCAAAAACAAAACCTGGTACTGGCCACTGGCGGCGGCGCGGTTTTGCGTGAAGAAAACCGCCAGCACCTCAAATCACGTGGCATAGTTATTTATTTACACAGCGATATAACACATCTGATGGAGCGTATCCGTCACGATAAAAACCGTCCCTTGCTGCAAACCGCCGACCCCGAAGCCAAACTGCGCGCACTCATGCAAGAGCGTGAGCCACTTTACAGAGATACGGCCCACATCACGATTAACACCGGTGATGTCTCGATTCGCGCCGCCATTCAGGCTATTCTTGTCCGACTAAAAAATTACCAGCAACCAACGCAGACATGATTTCTCTAAAAGTGAACCTGGGTGAACGCAGCTACCCGATCTGTATTGGCCAGGGTTTGCTCGATCGTGGCGAACTATTAACGCAATATATTCCCGGTAACAGCGCCCTCATCGTAACCAACGAAGTTGTAGCGCCTCTGTATGCGGCACAGATAGAGACGGCATTACACGATATAAAATACAAAACATTCATTCTGCCTGATGGCGAACAGTACAAATCGCAGGACACGCTTAACAGCATTTACGATTGTCTGCTCAGCAATCGTTTTGACCGCAACACGACATTAATTGCATTGGGTGGTGGTGTCGTGGGTGATATCACCGGCTTTGCGGCGGCAAGTTATCAACGCGGTGTGCACTTCGTCCAGATTCCTACCACTTTACTGGCTCAAGTTGATTCCTCCGTAGGCGGCAAAACCGGTATCAATCATGCCATGGGCAAAAACATGATTGGTGCGTTTTACCAGCCACGTACGGTCATTGCTGACACCAGCACACTCAATACCCTCGAAGACCGTGAGTTATCC
>JANOOU010000405.1:0-6269 GCA_031421475.1 Gammaproteobacteria bacterium
CAATGCCTCACTGGCGGTGTTACGCAAAGTCGGCGTTGAAACCGGTGGTTCCAATGTGCAGTTTGCAGTCAATCCAAAAAATGGTCATATGACCGTTATTGAAATGAATCCGCGTGTGTCGCGCTCGTCTGCGCTGGCATCAAAAGCCACCGGTTTTCCGATTGCCAAAGTAGCAGCAAAACTGGCAGTGGGTTATACACTGGACGAATTGCGCAATGACATTACCGGCGGCACCACACCGGCCTCGTTTGAGCCAGCGATTGATTATGTCGTCACCAAAATACCGCGATTCACTTTTGAAAAATTCCCGCAAGCCAATAATCGTTTGACCACGCAAATGAAATCCGTGGGCGAGGTGATGGCGATTGGCCGTACCTTCCAGGAATCCCTGCAAAAAGCTTTGCGTGGTCTGGAAATTGGGGTGGATGGTTTCAGCGAAATCATTGATGTCGAATTGTCAGATGAAGAAATCACGGCAACTCTGCGTCAGGAATTGCAACAAGCCGGTCCGGATCGCATTTTTTATCTAGCCGATGCATTGCGTCGAGGCATGACACTTGAACAGGTACAGCAGTTAACGAATATCGATCCCTGGTTTTTAGTCCAGATCGACGACATTATTCGCGACGAGCAAAACCTGCGCGGACGATCGTTAAAATCGATTACCAAAGACGACATGTATCGTCTTAAACGCAAAGGCTTTTCTGACAGCCGTTTGGCTACCGTAATCGGTGTGCGCGAACAGGCAATGCGTGAACATCGCCATCAACTGGGTGTGCGTCCGGTGTATAAACGCGTGGACACCTGCGCCGCAGAATTTTCTACTTCTACGGCCTATATGTATTCCACTTACGAAGAAGAGTGCGAATCCAACCCAAGCAAGCGCGATAAAATCGTTGTACTCGGTGGCGGCCCGAATCGCATTGGTCAGGGCATAGAATTTGATTATTGTTGCGTGCATGCGGTACTGGCGATGCGGGAAGATGGTTATGAAACCATTATGATTAATTGCAATCCAGAAACCGTATCAACCGATTACGACACATCCGATCGATTGTATTTTGAGCCATTAACACTGGAAGACGTACTCGAAGTGTTGGCCAAGGAAAAACCCAAAGGTGTGATCGTGCAATACGGCGGCCAAACACCGTTAAAACTGGCACGTGCACTGGAAGCCAATGGTGTGCCGATTATTGGTACTTCGCCCGATAGCATTGATTTGGCTGAAGACCGTGAACGCTTTCAGCAACTGGTGGAAAAACTGAAACTGAAACAACCGCCGAATAGTCTGGCGCGTAATGAAGAGCAGGCGATTAAGGGTGCTGCTGAAATCGGTTATCCACTGGTGGTGCGTCCCTCGTATGTGCTGGGTGGCCGCGCCATGGAAATTGTCTACAACGAAACGGATCTTAAAACCTATATGCGTACCGCCGTAAAAGTATCCAATGATGCGCCCGTGTTGCTGGATCGTTTTCTGGATGATGCGGTAGAAGTGGATGTTGATGCAATTTGCGATGGCACTGATGTGGTCATTGGCAGCATCATGGAACATATCGAACAGGCTGGTGTACATTCCGGTGACTCGGCATGTTCATTGCCGTCTTACAGTTTGTCAAAAGAAATACTTGAAGGTTTGCGTGTGCAAACGAAACAAATTGCATTGGAAATGGGCGTAGTGGGATTAATGAATATCCAGTTTGCTATTCAGAACAATATTATTTATTTACTGGAAGTGAATCCACGTGCTTCGCGTACTGTGCCGTTTGTTTCAAAGGCAATTGGTCAGCCACTGGCCAAGATTGCAGCACGTTGCATGGTGGGTAAATCGTTACGCGAACAGGGGTTTACCCAAGAAATTGTACCGAAATATTTTTCTGTAAAAGAGTCGGTCTTCCCATTTTTGAAATTTCCAGGTGTCGATCCCTTGCTTGGCCCGGAAATGAAATCAACCGGGGAAGTGATGGGTATAGGACGCAGTTTTGGCGAGGCATTTGCCAAGGCGCAATTGGGTGCCGGTGTTGATTTACCGGAAAAAGGCCGCATTTTTATCAGTGTGCGCGATCGCGATCACCTGCCAGCCGTGGAAGTAGGCCGTCAATTAGTGAAACAGGGCTTTGAACTGTTGGCGACACGCGGAACAGCTGCTGTGCTCACCGAGCACAGTGTGCCATGTCAGATTGTTAACAAGGTGCATGAAGGCAGGCCGCATATTGTCGATATGATTAAAAATAATGAAATTGCTTTAATCATAAATACGACAGAAGGTAAAAAGGCGATTGCCGATTCCTTTACCATTCGCGCCGCTGCACTGCAACGCAAGGTGACTTACACCACAACGTTGGCCGGTGCGCGTGCTACTTGTGAAGCTTTAAAGTATCTTGCTGAAAATAAAGTTAACCGCCTGCAGGATTTACATCAGGAGATGAAAGCATGAATAAAGTGCCACTAACTGTTCGCGGTGCAAACAAGCTGTATGAAGAGTTAAAAAAACTCAAGACCGAGGACAGGCCGCGCATTATCAATGCGATTGCTGAAGCGCGCGCCCACGGCGATTTAAAAGAAAATGCGGAATATCATGCGGCGCGTGACCAGCAAAGTTTTGCCGAAGGTCGTATCAAGGAAATTGAAGCCAAATTAAGTAATGCGGTCGTTATCGATGTTACCGCTGTTAATGCTGAAGGCAAGGTGATTTTTGGCAGTACGGTGGTGGTGTCTGATGAAGATAATGGTAACGAAGTGACCTATCAAATTGTAGGTGAAGACGAAGCCGATATTAAACAAAACATGATTTCTATTGGTTCACCCATTGCCCGCGCCTTGATTGGCAAGACCGAAGGTGAAGTGGCGGTGGTGCAAACACCGGGTGGTGTGCGCAATCTGGAGATTGTTGAAGTTCGGTATGAATAAGCAGTAAAGAAAAAGAAAACGCAAATGAACGCGAATAAAAACAAATGAATGTAAAAGCGTTTAAGAAATTGTTTGCTTTTGTAGATCAGCCTAAAGGCTGACCTACAAAACCTGAAGATACTATTGTTTATCTTTTAAACCTAATTCGCTTTTATTTGCGTTCATTCGCGTTCATTTGCGGATAATATTTATCTCTTCGGCAATTCGATTTTCGGATTTTTGAGGTTGCGGCGAAACAGGGTGACGGTTTTGCCGATGCTCTGGATTTTTTCTGCGGTGGTTTGTTCACACAGCTGCACAATAATTTCAGCCCGGTCTTCACGTTCGCCGGCGCCGATTTTAATTTTTACCAGTTCATGATGATTGAGCGCATTATTCAGCTCCTTGATCACATTTTCGGTTAAACCGTGCTGGCCGATCAGGATGACCGGATCAAGGTGATGCGCTAGACCGCGCAGATAGGTTAAATGGTGTTTCGGCAAAGGCATGTTACTGACTCAAAATCTGGGGTTGTAATTCTAACACTAACATTCGATATTTAATGAAAGATGTCCGAATGAATTCGGACTTACACATAACAACCATGCAGAAAAGCAAAAGTAGCAGGACCTGGCTCAAGGAACATTTTGATGATGAGTTTGTCAAGCGCTCACAAAAGGAAGGCTATCGTTCGCGTGCGGTGTACAAATTGCAGGAAATTGATGATAAGGATCATCTGCTCAAGCCTGGTATGACGGTAATTGACCTGGGTGCAGCGCCGGGGAGCTGGTCTCAGTATGTGGCGCGCCAATACAAGGACAAGGTGCGCATTATTGCCAGCGATATTCTGCCGATGGAGCCGCTGGAACACGTTGAGTTTCTGCAGGGGGATTTTCTAGAGGCGGATGTGATGCAGCAGTTGTTGAACAGGCTGGGTGATGATCGGCCTGCACTTGTAATGTCGGATATGGCCCCCAATATGAGTGGCATGGATGTGGTGGACATTCCTCGCACACTGTATATGGCAGAACTGGCTTTGCATCTTGCCAAACAGGTGCTGCAGCCCGGTGGCAATTTATTGGTGAAAGTGTTTCAGGGAGAGGGCTTTGATACCTACCTGAAGGCTGTGCGAGCACAATTTACCCGGGTAGTACAGCGTAAGCCCAAGGCCTCACGCAGTCGCAGCCGCGAGTTGTATGTGCTGGCAATGGGTTATAAAGGAACATCATCAGGATAGTAGTTTTCTGGATGTCCCTGTAGTACCTTTCAGCTATGTTAAATATGTTGCGCCGATGGCGCGCCGTCTCCCCCTCGCCCCTTGCGTACCCTGTAGGGCATAAAGGAGAGGGAGGGGAGAGGGGTAACTCAATGAGGTGTTTTCTTGAACGATTTAGTTAAAAACCTGATTTTATGGGGCGTGATAGCCGTTATTCTGCTGTCCGTGTTCAGCCATTTTCAGCAACAGGCCGCCGGTTCCAGTGAGCTGCCCTATTCCGATTTCATCGATCAGGTGAAAAGCGGTATGGTGAAAGAGGTGGTGATAGCCGGTCGCGAAATCAGTGGCGTAGCCCAGTCTGATCAGGCATTCAAAACCTATAGCCCGGAAACGGATAACACCGCCCTGATTGGCGACTTGTTGGCTAACAAGGTCAAAGTGAACGCCAAGCCACCGGAACAACAATCGTTGCTGATGAGTATTTTCATTTCCTGGTTCCCGTTCCTGTTGTTGATCGGTATCTGGATATTTTTCATGCGCCAGATGCAGGGTGGTGGCGGTGGCCGTGGTGCCATGTCATTTGGTAAAAGTCGTGCCCGCATGATGGGTGAAGACCAGGTCAAAACCACGTTTGCCGATGTTGCCGGTGTGGAAGAAGCCAAGGAAGAAGTGGCCGAGCTGGTGGAATTTTTGCGCGACCCCGGCAAATTCCAAAAACTGGGTGGTAAAATTCCGCGCGGCGTTTTAATGGTGGGCTTACCGGGTACCGGTAAAACCTTGCTGGCCAAGGCCATAGCCGGTGAAGCCAAGGTGCCGTTCTTTACCATTTCTGGTTCTGATTTTGTAGAAATGTTTGTCGGTGTGGGCGCCTCACGTGTACGCGATATGTTTGAGCAGGCGAAAAAACACGCGCCCTGCATTATCTTCATCGACGAAATTGATGCCGTGGGCCGTCACCGAGGTGCTGGTTTGGGCGGTGGTCATGATGAACGCGAGCAAACTCTTAATCAAATGCTGGTTGAAATGGATGGCTTTGAAGGCAATGAAGGCGTGATTGTGATTGCCGCAACCAACCGTCCCGATGTGCTCGATCCGGCCTTGTTACGCCCCGGTCGTTTCGATCGTCAGGTGGTGGTGCCCTTGCCGGATGTACGTGGCCGTGAACAAATTCTGAAAGTGCATATGCGCAAAGTGCCGATTGATGACGATGTAAAACCACAATTGATTGCGCGTGGCACGCCCGGATTTTCCGGTGCTGATCTGGCGAATCTGGTAAACGAAGCGGCCCTGTTTGCGGCGCGTGAAAATTGCAAAGCTGTAGTCATGAGTCACTTCGAGCGTGCCAAAGATAAAATCATGATGGGCGCGGAACGTCGTTCCATGGTGATGTCGGAGGACGAAAAACGCAACACGGCATATCACGAAGCCGGTCACGCCATTGTGGGCCGCATGGTGCCGGATCACGATCCGGTATACAAAGTGAGCATCATTCCGCGTGGCCGCGCGTTAGGCGTCACCCTATTTTTGCCAACGGAAGATCGTTACAGTTACAGCAAGCGCCGTCTGGAAAGTCAGTTATCGAGTTTGTTTGGTGGCCGAATTGCAGAAGAATTAATTTTTGGTAAAGACAGTGTTACCACCGGCGCATCGAATGATATTGAACGTGCCACCTCCATCGCACGTAATATGGTGACCAAATGGGGCTTGTCAGAAAAACTTGGCCCGCAAACCTATTCGGAAGATGAGGGTGAAGTGTTTTTAGGGCGCTCTGTAACACAGCATAAAAACATGGCGGATAACACCGCGCGTATTATTGACGAAGAAATTCGCGATTTTATCGATCGTAATTACACCCGTGCATCCACTATTCTCACTGAGAATATCAAAATTTTGCACATGATGGCGGCCGCATTAATTAAATACGAAACCATTGATGCAGCTCAGATCGATGAGCTTATGCAAGGCAAGGAGCCCTCACCCCCGGCTGACTGGGATGATTCCGATGGTTCTACAAAATCATCCGGCAAATCAAAAAAACCCGTGGATGAAGAAAAGAAACAGGAAGATAAAAAAGATGGATCAATCGGCGGGCCTGCAAGTTTGCATTGATCCGTGTCCATAAAATAAAATTCGGCCTCGCCACTCCCACTCTGGCGGGGCTTTTTTA
>JANOOU010000406.1:0-2265 GCA_031421475.1 Gammaproteobacteria bacterium
TCTATCCATAACTGTGGAGATATAAAAAGTGAAATAAAATACAAAGTAATCATTTTTTTCGAGATGCCAGCTTATCTACAATAAATGAGGATAGCTTTACCTTTTCCTCAGCATTAAGAATGGGCAATTTATAGATTGATACAGCATATATACCAAGTAGCAGCATTTTTATAATTATGGATATCACAAAGTTGTCAATATCAATTAGTGAAATAAAATAGAATAATACTGTAACAACAATGACATACATCATCGCTCTATAGTCATAATCAACTTTGAAATACCGTTGTGAAATACGATGTGTCATAAGCAAAACGCTCAACTCTGTAACAATTACACCAATACATGCACCTACCAGGCCAAATAATTTTATAAAAACAAAGCTGCTGATAACACCTACTACAGCGGCCACAAATGTAAAATAGAAGAAATATTTAGTTTCTTTGGCAAACAAAATTCCGGATTGAGCAGGGTATGTCATTATTCTTATTATTGATGCAATAATAACAATTGGCACAATGCTGGCCGCTGGCCAATACTCCTTAGCAGACATGATATGTAAAATGTCATCTACGAAATAACTCATACTCAGTGACAAAGCCATTGTAAAAATAAACAGGTATTTGACAATTGATGCCTGAATTGAAGCCGCATGATTGTCATGCATGATGGTGTATCGGAATGCGCCATAAGATCGACTAAATGGCTCGCCTATTAATTGTTCGATAATCATGCTGAATTTAAGAGCGAGTGCATATAACCCAAGTACTTCGAGCGATACAAGGTAATTGAGCATGATTTTGTCAATATTGGTAGAGACCAAACCAATTATTGTACTGAGAAGAAACGGAAGGCTGTATTTAATGACAGGAATAAATTTTTCGAGATGAAATTTTATACCGCAATGGCGAAACGTAAATATCGCAAGCACTAGCCAACCCACTATAACAGTAATCATATTACCTAAAAGCACACCATTAATTCCTGCATGCTCTACTACAACGAGGTAGCTATTAATTCCAACTTGAATTAATAGTTTGGCTATCGAAACTGCTACAAATAATATTGAATATTCAATGGCGCGTATGTAGGCAAGACATATTTGCGACGAAATCTCAAACACAAGCGTGATAAGAATAATATATATACCATAGGTGAAATCCGTGTTACCCATAAAATGCGCTGTAATTGTGCTGGCCATAACGGCAACAATCAATGAGCCAACAATGGATATCCCAAATGAACCAATCAGATTGGTGCTGACTACTGCATGTTTATCATGCAGCTCCTTATATTCAAAATAAAAGCGCAAGGTAGCATGCGCAAGACCGACAGCCAGAAACCCGGATATAACCGAGCTTATAACGTAAAATATTTCGATAATTCCGTATTCGGCTACAGTGAGATAATTTGTATAAACTGGCAACAAAATAAATGCGCCAATTCTGTTAAAAAAATTCCCGATTGCATAAATTGATGAATGTTTAAAAAAACGTTTTATATCTGACATTTACTGTCCCAGTAACTTCAGACTGGTTAAGACATCAGACATTGTTGTGAAATTGAAATCATCGAGAAGATTATTGAGTCTTGATTCAAACCGATCAAGATTATTGTAGTGCCTGAATTTAGCAAATCTGGTTATGCCATTAACCATGGGTTGTTTCGGATCTATTTCCCATGGGTGCATATAAAAAAGGAATTCATGCCCTGCCTTGTTTATCATACCAAGACCGAATTTTGTGATGAAATAAGGAAACAGGCGGAAGTACCCGCCGCCGGCCACAGGGATAGTGGCCCCCATGGTTTTATATGTTGAAATGGGGAACTCAACAATAGTTAGACCTGATGGGGTTGATATTATACCAGGGTATGGATTCGCATCATGAATACCATATCTATCATGTCGCATTGGAAATATACTGGAATCATATAAATACCCTGCTTCAACAAGGACATCAAGCGCCCAGAGTGATTGTCTTGTTATAGAATATGTGGCTGCTCTATAGCCAATGACTTCTTTGCCAATTATATCCTCAAGAATTTTCTTTGATTCTTGCGTTTCATTTCTGAATTCTTCAATTGTTTGTGTATAGATGAGTCGATGCGACATGCCATGTGATGCAACTTCATGTCCCCGAGCAGATATTTCGTTGCCGCGTAGTTGGCCCACGTGTACGGCGACGTCGGTCGAGCTTGCAACGCTTCGAGGAAGTAGTCGCGTGCGTACGTCAGGAATTCGGGTGATGCGGGACGGCGCGTGTG
>JANOOU010000407.1:0-3205 GCA_031421475.1 Gammaproteobacteria bacterium
TGGATGCCGTGCCAAAATTAAATTGTGTGCTGCTGGAACCCAGTAAAGCCAATCTAATAACAGCGTCATTGGCCACGCCATCTGCAACATTGCTAATCACCAGATTATTACCCAGAGGACTAGGGCCACCTGCTGTGGTGAATTGAATTTGATCATCGCGTAACTGGAAAGTCATCGACACGCCCGGTGTAATACCCGCCAGGGTATAGGTGCCATCCAGATTATTCGTCACGTTCGCATCTGCCGCTATACCGTTAACGGCATCGGTGAGTATGGCGCTGGCAATAGTTTGATTGGTATCGAGTGCGCCGACCACATGCGAAACATTGATGGTGCGGCCATCAAATTGCAAATCAAATGTGACGGTATCGCCCACATTAAAACCGTTGGCAAGATAATCGCCGCCGAAGGTAGCGCTCAAATCTCCGGTGCCCACCGTGCTAAAAAAGTTAGTGCCTAAATCACCATTCAAATCGTAGCCTTGTACATGTAGTTCATTAAAGGATTCAGCTAACGCAATGGCGGTTCTGCCTAAACTGTTTTGCACGTTGTCGAGTACATTGTTACGAAAATCGAGCAAGCCACCCAGTTCACCGCCACTGAGTGATGTCGTGATATCGACCGTGCTGCCATTGCTCGCCTGTAAAGCGACGACGGTACGATCAGGTTGTGAATCCGAAGCTTGTGCGACCAGTCGATTGGTGACCGATCCTGACACCAGTAACTGCCCTGTACCGGCCAATACATTTAAAGTGCCGTCATTTTGTGTAATCACCGTAATCGACACTTTCTCTGACAATTGCAATAACAAAGCATCGCGTTTATCGAGCAAATCATTCGGCTGCTCATCAACACTACTCACCGCATTAATAGCACTATTGATACGTGCAATGTCGGAAGTGAGTCCATTAATATCGTCTATTTGAAAGCGTAAACGCGCATCCACTTCTTTATCCATTGCCTGGACCGCACCACCCAGCGCATTGAAGCGTTGTTGCAGTATTTCTGCAGATCCGATCAAGGCCGTGCGCGGGGCGCTGGCGGAAGGATTATTGGCGACATCACTCAATGCACCAAAAAATTGATCCATCGCCGTGGTTAAACCACTGTTCTCATCTGCAATAATCGTTTCAACACGCGTTGCCAGTTCCTGCAAGGTGCTCAAGCTGGAGCTTGATGAGGTGTATTGCCGCAAATTTCCGATAATAAAACTATCGTAAATGCGTTGAATATTGGTGACATCCACACCCTGGCCCACAAATGAACCGCCATACTGCAAGGGCATACGCGCATCAAACTCAACCCGCTGACGGGTGTAAGCCGCATTGCCGACATTGGCAATATTTTGCGACGTGGTGGCCAACGCCGATTGATAGGCGCGCAATCCGCTGAGAGTGGTAACGAGTAAATCTGGCATAGTGGTTTTCCGACCTTATCCGGTTAGCGGCTGCGGGATAGATAACTTGAGTTCAGAAAGCTTGTTTTGCACGGCCGGGCTCTGGCGCACACGTTCTATTTTTTCGGCATAGTCTGGGTCGGTAGCGTAACCAGCCTGTTGCAACTCACTGGCCCAGGCCTGCGGGTCATCACTTTTTTCCAGGGCTTGCTGGTAGCGCGGATTACCCTTGATAAAATCCACGTAATCATTAAAAGCTTCGGCTACGGATCCATACGCCCGAAACTGCGCGCGCTCCCGATGCATGGCGCCGGCACGAAATTCCAGCGTGGAAACGCTAACGCGCTCACCTTCCCAACGGCTATCCGCTTTAATGCCAAACAAACTGTAACTGGGTGAGCCATCTTCAGCATGACGCATTTGTTTGCCCCAGCCGGTTTCCAGAGCCGATTGCGCCACCAGCACTTCCGGTGACACACCCAACTCGTTGCCAGCACGCACGGCATAAGGCCAAACGCTATCCACAAATTCATCCGCCGATTGCCACGGAGTTTGTTGTGTTTCTTTCGATGCATTGACAGGCCCACAGCTGCTACATGCTTGTGGGCGCGCACCCACCGATTTCATATTCAGCACTTCGATTGCATTCAATATTGAAGGCTGCGGTGACGCCGGCGTCCCTCCCGTTTGTTGGCTTAACTGCCTTTCAATCACCACTGCCAATCCTATGCCCGGGCCGTTGGCAATATTCAATGACAATTGTTTGTCGAACATATCGCGATACATGCGTTCGGTTTCACTATTAAACAAACCACCATCCGGCACACTGTCGCGCATCGATTTCAACATCAGCCCGACAAATATCGATTCAAATTGTTTGGCAACTTCTTTAATGGCTTCCGGGCTTTGCTGCTGCGCTTCACGGCGCAGAGCCGTGAAGCCCTGAAAATCGGTGTAGACGTCGTTACGGGGTAGCATGGTAAACAACCAAAGAAACAGAAAACGCAAATAAACGCAAATAAACGCAAATAAACGCAAATAAAAACAAAAACGTTTTTGGTAAAAAGATCTTAACCACCATCAACTCTGAACACATCGTACAACCACCCAAGTGAGCGAGGTTTAATAAACTATATTTGCGTTTATTTGCGTTCATTTGCGTTTATTTGCGTTTTCTTTTTCTTATATTTTTCTAAATCACAATCAACTCAGCCGTTAACGAACCCGCCTGTTTCAGTGCTTCAAGTATTGCCACCAGGTCGCCCGGTGCCGCGCCCACCTGATTCACTGCCTGCACAATTTCGTTTAGCGTCACACCAGGGCTAAACAGAAACATCTTGCTGTCACCCTGCTGCACATTCACAGTACTTTTGGGCACCACCGCTGTAACACCATTCGACAAAATTCCGGGCTGGCTCACCTGCTGTTCTTCAGTAATGGTCACCGTCAAACTGCCGTGACTCACGGCAGCTGCTTTTAGCCTGACCATGCTACTGATCACCACCGTGCCGGTACGCGAGTTGATAATCACCCGCGCCCGCGGTGTATCGGTTTCGACATCGAGGTTTTCAATAAACGATATAAATTCAACTCGTTGACTGGTGGTGGCTGGCGTTAGCACCGCAATCGAAACGGCATCCAGCGCTTCGGCACTGTCCGGCCCCAGCACTTTATTAATCGAATCCACCACTCGCTTGGCGGTGGTGAAATCACTGTCGTGAAGATTCAGTACCAGTTTTTGCATGGTGGCAAAGGGATTGGGCACAGTACGCTCTACCGTGGCGCCGCCGGGAATACGGCCGACACTGG
>JANOOU010000408.1:0-3371 GCA_031421475.1 Gammaproteobacteria bacterium
ATTGCAGTCGCGCCGAGCGTTTGTTAAGCAGCAAAGGCGTGGCCAATCTTGAAAAAATCGATATCAGTGGCAAACCGGCATTGTGGAAAGAAATGGAGCGGCGTACCGGGCGTAATACGGTGCCGCAGATTTATATCGGTGATGTGCATGTCGGGGGTTGTGATGACTTGCATGACCTGGATGCCACCGGGGAGCTGGATCAATTGCTGGCGGGTTAACCGTAAATAGATATGTGAGCGCTGTCCCGCGGCTGCTAAAATCCCTGCGTTCTCTTCACACGAGGTTTGCCACGTGGATTTCCTGCCTATCTTTGTCAATATTCGCCAACAGCCCTGTTTAGTTGTCGGTGGTGGTGAAGTTGCTGCACGTAAAGTCTCCCTATTGTTGAAAGCCGGTGGTGTTGTCAGCGTGGTGTCGCCGCAACTCAGTCATGAGTTGGTCGAAATGCAGAAGGCCGGCGCGATCACGCATCTTGCTCGTGAATTTACCGAGTCCGATATCAAGCAACCGGTACTGGTGATCGCTGCCACCGATAATCGCCAGGTTAACGAAACCGTTTCTAAATTAGCCAAACAGCGTGGCATACCGGTAAACGTGGTGGATAGCCCGGACCTGTGCAGCTTCATCATGCCGTCGATAGTGGATCGCTCGCCGGTACAGATTGCGATTTCTACCGGCGGTGCCTCGCCAGTGCTGGCGCGCATGATACGTACCAAGCTTGAGGGTTGTATTCCGGCGGCTTACGGTCGCCTCGCGGCTTTGGTCGATGGTTTTCGCGACCAGGTTAAGACGCGCTTCACCAACGTTAATCAGCGTCGCATGTTTTGGGAATCGGTGCTCGAAGGCAGTGTCGCCGAGCGTGTATTTGCCGGCCATGAAGACGAGGCCGCCGCCGAGCTGCAGAAGGCAATAACCGCCGGTAATGCCAACGCTGAATTTAAAGGCGAAGTGTATCTGGTGGGTGCAGGCCCCGGTGATCCCGACTTGTTAACTTTCCGTGCCCTGCGTTTAATGCAGGCCGCGGATGTGGTGGTATACGATCGCCTGGTATCCCCGGCGATTATGGAGCTGGTGCGTCGCGATGCCGAGTTGATTTATGTCGGCAAGGAACGCGACAAACACACCATGCAGCAGGAAAACATCAACCAGTTGCTGGTGCGTTTGGCTAAAGAAGGCAAACGGGTGTTGCGTATGAAAGGCGGCGATCCGTTCATTTTTGGCCGCGGCGGCGAAGAAATTGAAACCCTCGCCGAAAATGGCGTGGCATTTCAGGTGGTTCCCGGTATTACCGCAGCGGCCGGTTGCGCGGCTTACTCCGGTATTCCTTTAACGCATCGAGATTATTCACAGGC
This sequence comes from Gammaproteobacteria bacterium, assembly GCA_031421475.1. Classification (GTDB taxonomy): domain Bacteria; phylum Pseudomonadota; class Gammaproteobacteria; order SZUA-229; family SZUA-229; genus JACPVK01. The sequence goes on from JANOOU010000408.1 coordinate 1,353, forward strand.
TTGCGTGTTTGTGACCGGGCATCTCAAGGATGGCTCGGTAGACCTGAACTGGAAAGCACTGGCACAGCCGAATCAAACGGTGGTGTTTTACATGGGCTTGCACGGTGCGCCCGACCTTTGCAAACAAATGATTGCCCATGGTATGCCACCCTCAACCCCGGTGGCGCTAATTCAAAAAGGCACCACGCCGGAACACAAAACCATTATCGCCACCCTCGATACACTGGTTGCAACGGTTAACCAACATAATCTCAAACCACCCACATTGATTATCGTGGGTGAAGTGGTGAGGCTGCACGAGAAACTCGATTGGTTTGATCCGCATGCGCCGCAGGGGCGGGCAGTGAAGGCGGGGAGTTGGCAAATTTAAGAGTAGGAGGAAGCTATTCAATACACCTTCTGATCCGAATGGCACTTACTTAAGAAGATTTAACGGTTATTTTCCGTCATCCCCGAAGGCTTCTGTCGGGGATCTTATATTTTATCCAGGAGATTCCCGCTAAAAACACGCAGGAATGACGACTAGCTAAAAATGCTTGCCTTAAGTAAGTGCTACTCCCTTTTGCTCCCAATGCCAGTAAGTTAAGGATTTTTCCCTCCCCCTTTGAGGAAAAGGGTTAGGGAGAGGGTGTTTTAAGCTCTTGTTATATCTCACCCTCTCCCCAGCCCTCTCCCGCTAGCGGGAGAGGGGGCTTTGAATTTTTCCCTTAACTTAATGGCATTGGTACTGACCTCAAACAAAGATTCCCACGACACAATGTGAAACTGCAAAAATGCAAATAAAAAACCTAACTATACGTTCAAGCCAACACCAGCAACAGCGCGCCATTTCCCCGGCTTGCATGACTGCGCGGCTTAACACGACATTCGGCGACGAAAAATGAAAGCCTCAGCGTCTGAATTAATGCAAAGACTCCCAGGAAAAATCAGCGAGAAATGGCCTGGTGGGGAACGCTTTGTATCTGCGTTTGCTCACGGCACAATGTCGGTGGAATTTTACGCCCCTATCAGCGCTGACTTGCAAACTCCACATACACAAGACGAACTTTATTTTATCCACTCAGGGAATGGAGAATTTGTTGTCAGTAACGAGCGTCACACTTTCCAGGCAGGCATGGTATTTTTCGTCCCGGCTGGCGTTGCGCATCGCTTCGAAAGTTTTTCATCCGATTTTTCTACATGGGTTGTTTTCTGGGGACCGAAAGGTGGCGAACATACGGCTTAACATGGCTATCGAGAGGGACGTGCTAAAAGCGGCGCGCTCCTTAACTTTACGTGGGTCACGGTTAGTAAGGATCATCATCTCGCCAAAATTATGAATGGAAGAATTCACCACATTGATATCACGGTAACAAGTCTTGAAGTCTCGACGGAGTTTTATGATTTCTGTTTGACTGAGATGGGATTTCGCCGTATTGGAGACGTGGAAGAAGGCCCATTGTGGGCGGGAGAAGGGCTAGAGGTTGGGCTTCAGTCTTCGACAAATGGCGGACGCCACAACCGGTATTCTCCTGGATTGCACCACCTGGCTTTTTGGGCCGACTCGCGTGAAGCGGTAGATGCGCTCTATAAAAAATTGGTGAAACGCAATGTTGAAATATTAGATGCACCGGCTTTATACGAAAAATATACGGCCGGATACTATGCGCTATTCTTCGCTGATCCGGACGGCATCAAACTGGAGTATGTGTATACCCCGGAATGGCCGGTATAATATTTCGTTAATTTTCATTATGGCATTCAACAAGACATGGACATTTCTCTACGAGTTGCTGAAGAAAACGATCTTGATCAGGTGCTGATGTACATTCGCGCTTATCACGAGTTCGAGAGCATTGCACACTCAGCAGTCAACACGGCCTCCGCCATCCGGCCATTATTGGGAATAAATACGCTGGGCCGCGTATGGCTCATCCATCTCGGTTCTCAATCCATCGGCCACATCGTGATCTGCTTCGGCTACTCGATCGAGTTTTGTGGTCGTGATGCGGTTGTGGACGAAATGTTTATTCTCCCAGA
>JANOOU010000409.1:0-2076 GCA_031421475.1 Gammaproteobacteria bacterium
CGATCACACTGGCAATCAATCCCCCATATAACCAACCTGCATAAGGACGGTCATCGGTCTGTCGGGTAGCGAAGGTTTTATCATTCGGGGAATACATATTCATGCCAAATGAGCCGCCGGTATAATAATGTCTGTTATTAGCGTTATCGTCGTAACCGGTGCTCGTCAGAATCCACTAAAGAAAATCTTTTGATAATTCGTCTGGATATTTGCATGGATTATGCGTCCAGGAAAGCTTTATACCATTGGTATATTGACGATCACTGGTTTGATCAAAAGCGGGAAACGCATCGTTTTCCCAGATAAATGCACTTTTTATATGCGAGCTGGAACGCGCCTTTTCTTTTTCGGCCGGGCTGGTTTTTCGGTTGTATATCGCTGCAAGATGCTTGTTGCATTCTGCAGAAACTTCGTCGCTACTAGCGGCAAAACTTAAACCGGGACCAAGCAGTAATAAGCAGAACAAGGTGATTGTTATACCTGCATGCCATAGGATTTTATACCGTGCGGTGTTGGTCATGCCCGGCCAGAATGCGGGAGCAGGCATGCAGGTTTTTGCGAATAAAGATCTATGGTTTATTGGGTGAAGAGGGTTTGCGGTAATGGACATGATGCCTTCCTTGGGTTGTTGTTATACCTATTCCTTTAAGGGCACCTCTAAAAATGCACTTTTTCCGCGATGGCCGCGTCAGCTCCGTGCTCGAATCCTCATGGATGACTTATACACTGCGGTTCTCGGCTCTGGCTCCCAGCTTCGCTCTACCTCCTGCTTCCATGCAGTCGTCCGCGCGGTGCTTCCTTGCCCTCACGAAAAAATTACTATTTTTAGAGGCGCCCTTAAGCCGATGCGTAGTTACTTGAATATTTTATCGGGTGTCCGGAAACGTTCAAATTTACCGTATGCAGTTTATCTGCATTTTTAGCTTTGCACCAGATTTTTATGCTTATGAGGCCATAAATCAGCGGTGACATTTATTGTTATTACCCCCACTTCGTTGCCAAACGTCAGGCTGTTGATTTCAAGCATGATCGCTTAGCTTTAACGATTTTAAATACAGGGCACCTCTAAAAATGCACTTTTTCCGCGATGGCTGCGTCAGCTCCGTGCTCGAATCCTCATGTATGACTTATACACTGCGGTTCTCGACTCTGGCTCCCGGCTTCGTTCTACCTCCTACATCCATGCAGTCGTCCGCGCGGTGCTTCCTTGCCCTCACGAAAAAATTACTATTTTTAGAGGTGCCCTACGGGCATTTAAACCCGTCATTAATTTTTAGTCTTGCCCGCAAGCAATCGACGGCGGGCAACAGGTTTCGGTGATGTTTTTTCCAGGCCCTGTAAAATCGGGCAATCTGGATGTTCGTCACCGTGGCAATTGGCCGCCAGTGTTTCCAGCGTGCGTTTCATGTCCTGCATTTCGAGGATGCGTTCTTCAAGTTCGCGAATATGCGCTGCCGCCAGTTCTTTTACTTTTCGGCTGGGGCGATGACGGTCTTGCCACAGCGCCAGTAATTTTTGTATCGCTGCAATGGAAAAACCGAGATTACGTGCCTGTTTGATAAATCGTAATGTGTGCACATCATTCGTTGAATACACACGATACCCGGCGAGTGTGCGTTGCGCGGCGGGTATTAATCCGATCTCTTCATAATGGCGCAGCATTTTTGCCGAAACACCGGAATTGCGCGCGGCTTCACCTATGTTCATGGGTTCATTCATAACATGCATTCCTCACCTTGTAACTGTTAGTAACCGGTGGATGCGCTAACACTTATCCACCCTACAGAGCCAGAACAATTTGTTTATAATCTTATGTTTTTTTTGTCACTCGCCGGGCGCCAGCGTTTCAGTAACAACGCATTCGACACCACACTCACACTGCTGAACGCCATGGCGGCGCCGGCAATCACCGGGTTCAGCAAACCTGCCGCTGCCAGCGGAATGCCGACAATATTATAAATAAATGCCCAGAATAAATTCTGCCGGATTTTGCTGTACGTGCGTTGCGAAATATCAATGGCATCGGCCACCAATAATGGATCACCGCGCATCAGCGTGATGCCGGCTGCATGCATG
>JANOOU010000410.1:0-4609 GCA_031421475.1 Gammaproteobacteria bacterium
AAAGTACGGCGCCGTTGCATTTCTTGGAGAGTGTCAGACATATGGAAAACAATATAATGATAAAGCGCGCAATTATACACGCTGGATTAACCTGATGAGGTTGATATTCACAGGGTGTGCACGACGCACCCTACGCGCGCAGGCTCACCAGTTTGCGTTATAACTGATTTCTGCGGCGCCGCTTTGCATTTGTGGCAGCCGCTTCGCACGACAGGCTTGGGCATTGAGCCCCTCATACCATGCACGGTAGTGCAATAAAGGCGTGGGATTCATTAAACACTCGCTCGCACCAAACGGATGATCGTAATGTTTGAATAAATGCCCCAGCTCATGTGCCAGGGTTGCGGCGGCATAGTGGGTAATTTGTTCATCGGAATACTGTTTGTCATCACGCAGCCGGGTGAGCATGGGCATGTCATTAATCAACGCAAACACACTCACAAATACATAAGCACCATAGCGCCCCTGCTTGCTGTATGTCATGGTGCCGCCATTGATGCCACCGCGTAATGAGGAATGCATGGCGACATCGTAAGTTTCCATGCTGGCCACCAGTTGATTGGTGATCACTACATCATAAGGCAGCTCACCGTAACCCAAAGAATCCCACCATACCCACTGGTTATAGGCACTGTCATCAATAATCGGCTTACCATCTGTAGCTTTTTCTTCATACCAGTAACGCAAGCGTGTGACGTGTGTGTCGCTTAGCGCGCGCGCCAGTGCAGCCATGTCGGTTAATGATTCATGACTCAATACATGTGGACGCGCGTAATCCAGAAGATTTTTTGGATCACCTGCATAATTCGAAAGTTGCTCAAACAGGCTGTTGCGCATTTCACGGAGGCTCGACTGATCCAGAAAACGTGGATCGGCAATAGATGATTGACGGGCTTGTTTAACGGCTGCAGGCAATGATGCAAATAACACGCTCACATCCACGGGCGCACGGATTTCAAATTCAACATTTAAATTAAAATGTTGTTGCATTAAAACCGACGTATGCTGCAAAACCTGTTGCAACTGCTGCTCCGTTAAATCGACAAATCGCGGATTGCGCGCATAAACCACACGCAATGACAAAGGCTGATGCGTGATATCGGGCAAAGGAATTTTGGACCAGGCTTCTTCGGGCGCATGGGTAAAGTGCGAAATGAATGCGGTAATTAAAATCGCTACGATAAATGCCAGCAATATCAGCGCAACATGTTTTTTTATGTCGGGCTTTTTTATGTCCGGCTTTTTCATGTCAGGCTTTTTTAAGCCGGGGTTGCCTATGTCAGGTAATTTATTCATCAGGCAGATTTAACGCCTTGGCAAACACCAGTGCAGCTTCACGGCCAACAGCAGCCGGGTAATAGTTTTTACGTTCACCTAGCTGGCAAAAGCCTTCTGTATGGTAAAGCTCAATGGCGGCGGTGTTGGCGCCGCGCACTTCAAGATAAATAAAATCAGCGGCTTTTTGTTCGGCAATATTTAAGAGTTTATGTAATAGCTGTCGGCCATAACCCTTGCGTTGATGCTCGCGTGCGATACATATGTTTAGAATATGCGCTTCACCGGCTGCAACAGCGACCAGTCCATAGCCCTGTACATGACTGTCTATTTCCAATATCCAGCAATCGTAACCCACACGCATGCAATCATGAAAAATCGCTTCGGTCCAGGTGTGGTTGTAAACCTGGCTTTCAATTTCCATCACCCGTTGCACGTCATCAGTGTGCATGCTGCGAATCGAGTACATGCTGTCAATGTCTGGATTAGTCGCCATTAAAAAGTTATGCGTGTAATAGTCGTTTTACTTGTAGCAAATCCAACCAGGCTTTGCCTTTATCGGCCGGTGTGCGTAATAAATAGGCCGGGTGATACGTTACCATGAGTGGAATACCGTTATAACGATGCACACGCCCGCGCAAACTGCCCAGCGCATTTTTTGTTAATAATAAATGGTGTGCGGCAACACGGCCTACGGCGAGAATAAGTTTGGGCTGAATCAAGGCGATCTGGCGCTGTAAATAGCCATCGCAACAAATGATTTCGCTGGTATGGGGATCACGTTTTTGCGGAGGCCGGCATTTCAATACATTGGCAATGTATACCTGTTGCCGATCCAGTTGAATGGCACGCAACATAGCATCGAGTAATTGACCGGTGCGGCCCAAAAACGGTTCGCCCAAACGATCTTCGTCCGCGCCCGGCGCTTCGCCAATAATTAATAATTGCGCAGATTGATTACCCACACCAAAAACAGTTTGCGTGCGCGTGGCGTGTAATTCACAAAGCTGACATTGACTCACCGCTTGTTGCAGCGATGGCCAATCCAGTGTCGCCACATCCATTTTTAAATCAAGGGGTGTGGCAACCCGTTGCGCCACTGTATTTGATAAGGTTTCCACATCATTAATTGATTGCGGAATATCACGTTGCTTTGCAACATCCGATGTCTTTAATGACCAGGCTTGAATCCCCATGGCCTTAAGATAAGCAAGTCGATTAGGTTCTGAGAGCGGGCTTCCTTGCCCCGAATTATTGTGCGAAGAATCCGTCATGTGTTAGCTACCGTCAAACAGCGCCCAGTTGTGGATGCGGTTTGTTGTCGGCGGCCAGCATGATTTTATTCAGCGCATTGAGATACGCTTTGGCAGATGCCACAACAATATCTGTATCCGCTCCCTGCCCGTTTACAATACGCCCGCCCTTGGATAAACGCACGGTCACTTCACCTTGTGCATCGGTACCACTGGTGATATTGCTCACGGAATATAATTGCAATTCCGCGCCGCTGTTCACCAGCGAATCGATAGCCTTGTAGGCCGCATCCACCGGGCCACCACCGTTAGCACTGGCTTTACGTTCTTCACCATCAACACGCAATACAATATCGGCATGCGGTGTTTCGCCGGTTTCGGAACACACTTTCATACTCACCAGATTGAAACGTTCATTTTCTGCTGTCCAGTTACTCTCGGCAAACAGGGCTTGCAAATCCTCATCGAAAATTTCGTGTTTTTTGTCCGCCAGTTCTTTAAAGCGGGTGAAGGCGGTGTTGAGTACTTCTTCGGATTGCAATGTTATGCCCAATTCAAGCAAACGCGCTTTCATTGCATTACGGCCAGAATGTTTACCCAACACCATGCGATTTTCTAACCAGCCCACATCCTGTGCCCGCATGATTTCGTAGGTCTCGCGGCTCTTAAGCACACCGTCCTGATGAATACCGGATTCATGTGCAAACGCATTGGCACCGACTATGGCTTTATTCGGTTGTACCGGAAATCCGGTTACGCTTGAAACCAGCCGCGAACAAGTTACGATTTGTGTGGTATCGAGTGTGGTATCGCATTGAAACAAATCCTGACGCGTGCGCACCGCCATCACAATTTCTTCCAGCGCGGCATTACCGGCACGTTCACCCAAACCATTGATGGTGCATTCAACCTGACGCGCACCGTTTTGCACAGCCGCCAATGAATTGGCCACGGCCAATCCCAAATCGTTATGACAATGCACAGAAAAAATCGCCTTGTCCGCATTGGGAACACGTTCCATCAGATTTTTTATCAAGGTACCAAACTGGCTGGGCAGATTGTATCCGACGGTGTCGGGAATATTCACCGTGGTGGCACCGGCCTTGATCACCGCCTCTAATATCCTGCACAAAAAATCCAGTTCGGAACGGCCGGCATCTTCGGGCGAAAATTCAACGTTGTCAGTAAATTTTCGCGCCAGTTTTACCGCCGCAACGGCTTGCTCCACCACGGCATCCGGTTCCATACGCAGTTTCATTTTCATGTGAATAGGCGACGTGGCAATAAAAGTATGAATGCGTGCCGAGTTGGCACCCTTCAAGGCTTCAGCAGCCCGTAAAATATCTTTTTCCAGCGCACGCGCCAGTCCACATACCGTGCTGTCTTTCACCGCGGCGGCCACCGCTTTTACCGATTCAAAATCACCGTTACTGGCGATGGGAAATCCGGCCTCGATGACGTCGACTCGCATCCGTTCCAGTGCTTTGGCAATGCGGACTTTTTCATCTTTGGTCATAGATGCGCCCGGGCTTTGTTCGCCGTCGCGCAAGGTTGTATCGAAAATAATTAATTTATTGTTGCTCATGACTTGCTCGCAAATCAAAATTTAAATCAGGGAATAGTTTTTGGGTGCGTGTTACCTCGCCAGGTTTGCTTTATCTGCCCACAGGCAGGAGCAGTGACAGTGACAGAAATAACGATAAAAGTGAGGCAGCAGACAGGCATGACAGAACTGCACAGCGGGCTGTGCATACATATTGATGATGTGTTCTGTAAGGGATCATGATCAGACTATATCAATCTATCTTGCGTTTTGCCAAGCACATTTATACATCCGTCTACACTTTTCTTTGTTTGCGTACCCGTCGCATGATGGCAAATACCGGCCCCGATCCCAAATAAATCAAAAAACCTATAAACAATAACAAGGGCGCGTTGATCGACCCTAATGCCAATACCAGCACGATAATCAATATGGTGAGGAACGGCACCGGGCTGCGGTAATTCACTTCTTTAAAGCTGTAATAAAAAACATTACTCACCATCATCAAGCCCGCTGTTAATGTGAGCAACATGGCGGG
>JANOOU010000411.1:0-2769 GCA_031421475.1 Gammaproteobacteria bacterium
CAGTCCTATTTTAAGAGTTTGCAGTCATTTGGCGTCCGGCGCAAAGCACTTTATTCCTTTTGATAATTATAAATCGGTTAAGTCAGTTCAAACGGAATCTGTTTACGAAGATGGCGTTTACGAAGATGACGTTTTTGAGAAATGGCTTGTCATTAATCTGGATGAATATGAAATCGCTGACTTTGGACAGGAAAAATTAGACGCAATAGCACTTGGGCAGAGTGCTGTACAGTACTGGGAAGAATACCTGGATAGAAATCGTCAACTCTGATCATTTTATCTATCAGAAATTGTAGGTCCGATTAGCGCAGCGTAATCGGACGCATAATGCCTCGGCAATATTATTGACACGTATTACAACATGGTATGCAGAACCCCAATTATCTTTGTGCATTGATCTTGTAAGGAGCTTTGTTTCTGCGTTGAATCTGCTGCAACATGACGGCAATGATTTACTGGTATGCGAGTTTGGTGGTATACAAAAGCGGTGATAGGTGGTGACAAATAACATGCGTCCGATTACGCTGCGCTAATCGGACCTACGCGGGGTTGCTCCCGTTACAGGTGAAAAAGAGGAAACATAATGGAAATATTCTTAATTAGTATTATGCCCATAATTAGTATTGCGCGAAAAATTATTTGGATAGGTTTAAAAGCTATATTCATTAGCATGATGTTGTACTACTTTTACGACTCGGTTCTTACTTATCCATCTTTTCCAGAAACAGGAAATTTCATAACTAAAATATTTAGCTGGTTTTATTCATTTATATCTTCTAATTGGGTGAAGTTAATGTTTGTACTTATTTTTTGTTATAGCTGGGTATCTTATAGAATCGTTAAAACCACCTCAAGAAGAGTTGAACAACTTGAAACTATTGCTTTCTCACAAATAAGTTATTTAAACTATATGCCTGTAACTGATATTAGTCGTGTTACATCTGGTGATGAGTTTATTAAAAGTGCAATATTAGGTTGGCTGTTTTCTTGGTTTAGTTTAGATAACCAAAAAGATTTACCTTGGTCTGCCAAACCAGAGCGTTTTGGTAAAAATGTCACTCTTATGGATGATTTTGGCCGTACCAAAAATAATGAATAAACAAAATATCTCTCGTTCCCACGCTCCGCGTGGGAATGCATAGCAATTTCACCAATCCTTATACACTTCAAGCAAACCCGTTTCCCCTCTATAACTACGCGCACTCGAATACCGCCAATGTTCAGCCAGGTCAACATAACCACGTTTTACCGGGTTGTTATGAATGTATTCCACTTTTTGTTGCAGCATTTCCATATTCTGTATCCATTCAGGATGAACGCCTTCCTGCCAGAACTGGTAGCGACGATCCGCCTTGTGTGATTTTCTGTAGAAGCGCAGTTGATCGAGTATGGTTTTTACCTGATGTTCTTCAAGATGCTGAATTAACTGCTGTGTAGTGTACGATTTGAAACGCATCATGTCGTTCTGGATATTCTCGCTTTGTACAACCAGATGCAGGTGATTTTCCAGAACTACCCAGGCGTAAATTTTGAGTGTTTCTGTTTGCAGATGGCGGAGTGAGTTGAGCAAAATATCAACTGTTGCGGGCCGGGTGAATACGGGTATCCAGTGTAAGACTGTAAGGGTGACAAAATGCGGCAGTGTGGTGTCTGCAAAGTGGTAGCGGCTTCGTCCCATGAAGTGGATTCCTTGTTAGAATTGAGTATGCATTCCCACGCGGTCACTGGAAACCGCTCGGTCTTCGTTCCTGACGCGACTCTACCGATTCCATCCTTGGAATCGTCCTGCGTTTCCAGTACTTCCACCATCCATGGCGGTTGCGTGGGAACGAGAGCAAATATCTGGGATAGGAGAGCAATGCAGGCTATTTTCAGATATTTTTAAAGCCTTCCAAGATAAGCCCGCCAGCCACCCAGCATTGTAATATCCTCTGCACCTTTTATGGCATAAGCTTCACACATAAATCCGGATACTTTATTGCCATCCGCCAGTTCAATTTTTCCTATTCCTAACGGCGCGGGAATTCCTGCAACAAAAGATCCAAAGTTCTCTGCGGGAACATTCCACACTTCAACTTCTATAGCTGCACCGTTGCTATCAACACGCACCAGTCCAGGTCGTTGTGGCGGGCCGCCGGGCAGGGCGTAGAAGTGATAGTGCGGTGCGGTGCGGGTGCGTTGCATTAATCGTGCACCGCGTTCGGTGAGTTGATGATTGAGTGCCAGGCCTTGCATGTGTGCGCCGCAAACGGCCACCGCAATTTCATTGTGGGGTGTGGCGTTAAATAATTCAGCGGGCAAGGGTGTGTCTAACGCACCGGCTTGTGTAACACCTGCGCGATGCAAACGATCGGCTAGTGCAAGTAGGCTGGTATCTTTAAATGCTGGTGCAAAAAGTGTCACGCCAAACGGTAAGCCATCTACACGAAATCCGGCGGGTACGGCCACGGCGCTCAGATCCAGCAGGTTCATAAAATTGGTGTAATAACCGAGGTTGTTATTGAGTTGTACCGGATCGGCATTGACGTCTGCAATGCGGTAAATCGTGCCGGCAGTGGGTGTGATGATGACATCCACACTTACCCATGCGGCCTCACTGCTGCGCCTGAGTTCCATGCGCCGATATTCGGCGCTGAAGGCATCGCGTGCGGAACCATTTTTACCGGCGCTAATAATCTGGCGAGTAACAGGAAGTAGGGTTTCCGGTGCGTTTTCGATGCGATCTTTAATGGCGATATAACGTTCTGCCACCCACGGGCCTTCGTAGAG
>JANOOU010000412.1:0-3649 GCA_031421475.1 Gammaproteobacteria bacterium
ACCGAGCGTGAGCTCGATCAGATTGATGCGGTATTGAACGCTCTGGACGAGCGGCAGTCTTTTTTGGAAAGCCAGCTAGCCCAGATCAATCCCTTGTCCATGATGCAGGCTTCTACCGGCGAAAGAATTCTTGATCCGGCGTCACGCTTGAAATCGTTGACTGCGGAGTATGCCAGCCTGACAGCGAAATATTCGGAAGAACATCCCGATGTCGTCAAGGTAAAACGTGAAATTGAAGGATTGAAGCAGCAAACCGGTATTGAATCCAGTACGGCAGAAAAAGCAGGTGAATTGTCGAGTGCGCGTACAGAATTAGCCACGGTGCAACAAAAATATTCTGCTGATCATCCTGATGTCATCCGGCTCAAAAAAATTGTCAGTGAACTGGAAAAACAATTGAAAGATGCCGACCGCTTGCCTGAGCAGAATGCAATGATTGGTAAACCGGACAACCCCGCCTATATACAAGTGCAATCACAACTGGATTCAGTTAAAGCCCAAATGGGTTCAGCGCGCGAGCGCAAACAAAAACTGAAAGAAAAACTGTCTGAATATGAAGCACGAATCGCACAAGCTCCACAAGTTGAACGTGATTATCTGGCCTTGGCTCGTGAGCATGAAAATACTGCGCGTCGTTATCAGGATTTAAAAGCCAGGCAAATGGAAGCACAGATCGGCCAAGAATTGGAAAACGAAAGCAAAGGCGAATCATTTCAGTTAATCGATCCGGCGCAGTTTCCAGAAGAACCGGTTAAGCCCAATCGTATTGCAATCACGTTTTTGTCACTAATATTTGCTGTGGCCTGCGGGCTGGGTTATGCGCTGGTAGCTGAAGCACTGGATGGCACCATTCGTGGCGTGAAAACTATTGCAGTGATGCTGACTGCGGCACCGCTTGCAGTGATCCCCGAAATATTTATCCCTTCAGATTATTTTCGCAGAAAGCGGATCAACAAAATTGCAATCGGTGTCATGCTGGGTAGTTTTATAGTAGTGGTTTTGGCCATTCACTTTTTCTGGTCACCGCTGGATGTAATGTGGTTCAGGTACACGCGTAGGGCCGGTTCTATATTGGGCGTATAAGGCGTTTTGTAGCGTGACATTCACCCGTTCTTGCAGGTGTAGGTAACGGCCCTATTTACTGAGTTGTAATTTGAATTAATTTTAATATTGAGAGGTTTCAATGGAACGCATCAAGCAGGCGCTAGAACTGGCACGGCAAGAGCGCATGAAAAATGCCGCTCAAAGCGGCACAGTATTGGAGACGAATGGCGTTACGCCAGGCGGGTCCATACCGGGCGCTCGTAACAAAAGCGTTGCCGAAACCCATATCGAATACACTGAAACACGAGATATCAGTGTCAACGTTAATGATTTGCGTCAAAAACGCATCATGTTTGATCAGAAAAATGCCATATCCGATGCCTATAAAATTTTGCGAACCCAAGTCTTGCAAAGAATGAAAGAAAAAAATTGGAATACGCTGGGCGTAACCAGTGCTACTGACGGCGATGGTAAAACACTTACAGCTATAAATCTTGCTATTAGCCTGGCGCGAGAAGTTGATCATACAGTGTTATTGGTGGACGCCAACCTGCGGCAGCCATCAATTCAACATCAACTTGGATTTCATGCTGATTATGGCTTAAGTGATTATCTGCAAAACGATGTATCGTTGAATAAAATTTTAATACATCCACAGGGTATTCCGCGATTTGTTGTTCTACCCGCCGGCAATGCCATGGATCATTCTTCGGAAATGCTCAGCTCTCCTAAAATGAGTCGCTTGGTGAGCGAGTTAAAAAACCGCTATCCGTCACGTATCGTTATATTTGATTTGCCTGCCTTAGTCACTGCTTCTGATGCCCTGGCATTTTCACCACATGTGGATGCCATGTTGGTGGTGGTGGCGGAAGGTGGAACAAAGAGTGAGGATTTACGTCGTGCATTTGAAATGTTGCACGGTGTAGAAGTGATTGGCACTGTACTCAACAAAGCTTACACCCGTGATCGGGATTATGGTGATGTGGAATTGAAAGAAGGGAAGATTTCACAATTTCTTAACCGGCTCAGCAAGAAGTCATTGCCACGCTGGTTAAAGAATTAAAATAACAGGCCGTTGTTATGTACGCGCTTACACTTTTTTTTAAATTTTTATATGCACACATACTGGATTAGATAATGAATGTAGTCATGATTGGTTCTGGATATGTAGGCCTTGTGTCAGGTGCCTGTTTTGCAGAATTTGGCGCAAATGTTATTTGTGTTGATAAAGACAAATTGAAAATCGATGCGCTGTTGAATGGTAAAATTCCGATTTATGAACCGGGACTTGAAGATTTGGTGGCACGCAATGTTAAATCCGGCCGGCTGAATTTCAGCCTTGATCTGAAAGCGTCAGTGAAGCAGGCTGATCTGGTATTTATTGCTGTGGGTACACCCACCCGACGCGGTGACGGCCATGCAGATCTGCAATATGTTTATGCCGCAGCGGAAGAAGTGGCTATGCATCTGAATGGATATACTGTGATTGTCGATAAATCGACTGTTCCTGTCGGTACGGCACGCCAGGTTGAGCGTATTATTCGCAAAACCAATCCCAAGGCTGATTTTGATGTGGCATCCAATCCGGAATTTTTGCGTGAAGGTTCGGCCATTGGCGATTTCATGCGTCCTGATAGAGTCGTACTGGGAGTTGAAAGCCCGAGAGCGGAAGCGCGCTTGCGCGAACTGTATCGTCCGCTCAATCTGATTGAAGCTCCGATTATGGTAACGGGGTTTGAAAGTGCCGAGTTGATCAAATACGCATCCAATGCATTTCTTGCCACCAAAATCAGTTTCATCAACGAAATTTCACAATTATGTGAAAAAATCGGTGCCGATGTACATGCTGTGGCCAAAGGTATGGGGCTGGATGGCCGTATTGGTAAAAAGTTTTTGCATGCCGGGCCGGGTTATGGTGGTTCCTGTTTTCCAAAAGATACTCTGGCACTGGTGCGCATTGCGCAGGAAAATGGCGCGTCCTGCCGCATCGTAGAAACCGTGGTTGAAGTGAACTCCGCACAGAAGGCGCGCATGCTGCAAAAAATCCGTAACATATTGGGTGGCAGTGAACACGACAAAGTCATTGCGGTATTGGGCCTCGCATTTAAACCTGAAACTGACGATATGCGCGATGCGCCCTCGCTTTCAATTCTTCCCGGCCTGATAGACAAAGGTGCGAAAATCAAAGCGCACGATCCGGCCAGTATGCACGAAGCCAAAAAGCTGCTGCCTGAAGGTGTTGAATACTGTGATGATATTTATCAGGCCATCACCGGTGCTGATGCCATCGTACTCATGACTGAATGGAACCAGTATCGTGGGCTGGACATGGAAAAAATTAAGTCCATCATGAAAGGCAACAAGTTTATTGATTTGCGTAATGTATATGATCCAAAAACCATGAGAGAACAGGGTTTTGATTATGTTTGTGTTGGTCGTTAACAGGCATAAATAATTCATGAAAATTCTTGTAACAGGTGCCGCCGGATTTATCGGCATGTATAGCGCCAAAGCCTTGCTGGAAAAAGGCCATGAGGTTGTTGGTATAGATAACATGAATGACTATTACGATGTGCAGCTGAAACATGATCGCTTAAAACAACTC
>JANOOU010000413.1:0-2063 GCA_031421475.1 Gammaproteobacteria bacterium
GGTCATCGCCTGAAACAAAGCAATGCTGCCGCCCACGTTCCACTCGTAATATCGCAAAGGCTGTTGTACTGATTCACCCACTGCTTTAAGTCCGGCGAAATGTATCACTGCTTCGGGGGAAAAATTACTGAAGATATGTTTGAGCGCTACTGCATCGCGTACATCGGCGTTAAAAAAAACGGGTAGCTTTCCGGTAATCTGCTTTACTCGATCGATCACAGCAATATCACTGTTGCTCAAATTATCCACAATCGCCACCTGATGGCCAGCCTCCAGCAGCGCCACACAAGTGTGCGAACCAATATATCCTGCCCCGCCGGTGACCAAAATTCGCATGATTTATTTCACGTTGCGCACGGTCATGTTTTGACTGCTTCAATAAACAGCGTTTCTTCTTCGCGGTTGTCCAATTTCTCAATATCCGGAGTTTTCCCTGTACGATAGTCGCAACGCACTATTTCAGAAAAACCCACACTTTCCAGCGCCTGCTTGAGCAATTCAAAATCGTACATATATTTGTGACGCGCGAGAAAACTGTCCTTGTCTTCGACAAAAAAATAATTTTCCAGCATTTTAATTTTTTCGCCCGCCACATATTGCGACACAGCATAAGCTAAATCCGGCACACAAATTCTGACCACACCACCAATTTTCAGCGTGCGGTGACACTCTTTCAACAGTCGTAGTGCATCTTGTTTAAACAAGTGCTCCAGGAAATGTGAAGAATAAATAAAATCGGCGGTTTGATCCTGTAGTGGCAGGCTGTGCGCCAAATCGTGGTGTATGAAGACATGATTTTCCAACAATTCACAATATTGCTGCAGGCTGTAATAGCGGTTGGCACCTGATAAACGATAGAGCAATTTGTGCGCAGCTCTCGGCCAGGAAGCTACCAAGGCATTCAGACTTGCATCTACATTAAGCCAGCCTTCAGTCACGGCAAGGCCACAGCCGAGGTTAACCTTGACCAGCCCATCGTGGCTGCTTTTTTGAGGGGCAATACGCTGTCCTCGCCTCATTCGACCGATAACCGCAGTCGAGCAATCAATTAATGGACGAATAAAACTCATGGCTGCATCCCTTTGGGGTACATGATGGGAATGCCGTTTGAATGCCCAAACTGCGCTTGGCAATGCTGGCACACTATATCTGAACCAGCTTGTTTCAATTCAGTCGAAAAGCAATTGGGGCAACGCAGTAAGGACAGGAGTTCGATAGAACGATTGCGCGTAGTTTGCGAGAACTGTTTTCTCACAAAAGCAGTAAGCTGGCGTCGCAGGCGCATAGCCGAACCGTCTTGCTTCGAGGTACTGGATATGCCCACAGGTAACGGCCAGCCAGCATTAATTTCCGGGTTGCGAATTTCGTAATCAATTTCATTCTGCCAGTAAAAGCGCATATAAAATGGGGCCGGGTGTGTTTTCAAATAGCTGAGGAATTGGCTGTCTTTGACTTTGTGTTCATACATGTCAACCCATTCGGCATGAGGGCGCCATTCCGGTTTTTTGAAAATGATGATTTTTCCATTCACATCAGTCACCTCAAGCCGGTGAAAACGAAAAGGATTAATTCTTTCAAAAAATGCGTCCGGGGTTTCAATGTATCCGGCTTTCCCAACACGCATCAGCTCAGCAAGAAACGAGGCTGGATCAGCGGTATGCTCCAGAACATGTGAAGCCATGACGAAATCAAAAGCCTTATCCCGGAAAGGCATACGCTCCCCCAGTCCATAAACCATTGGCCGATCTTTGATGATCGGCGCGTTGTAACGCTCAACCGTATCTTCATAGGCATCCAACAGCACATTGGCTCTTGGATAGGGATTGCCTCCAGAACCAACATCCAGCACCAATGCTTCCGCCGGTACTGGGCAATGCAGCCGGCGCAGGGACCACGCTATGCTCTCAAGGCCAACGCCCTGAAAAAAGCGCATTGCTGAAGAAGTGGTTTCAAACATTCGCCGATCCTTTTCGTTGATAATTAATTTCAGCTACCCAGGCCAGCACTTGTTCCATACGTGAGACCACATCGTGCCCGTCTGCCATGACTCGCTGATAACCATT
>JANOOU010000414.1:0-5078 GCA_031421475.1 Gammaproteobacteria bacterium
GCATCATCCAAGAGAATGACTGCTCGTTTTCGAGAGAATGTTTTACATAGTATCCCTACCGCATCTAGTACATGCTCGACAGTCAGATTTTGACCAAATTTTTCATATTGCTCAGTCCCACTTCCTCTTTCTAACAATGACACAAGCTCACGTAATTTTATCTCATCGTAGTAAGGGTTATGCTTCGACAATATGATTATATCTTTCTTTGCATCATGCAACAATTCAAAAGCACTCAACAATAACTTGGCAACTACCCATGAATGGAATCGCTGCAGCGCGTCTGGTGATTTTTTCAGAAGTGGCTCAAGATTCAGATAGCGGCTAAAGTTTGCGTAAAGAGCCAACGGTGCATTGTCTCTCCTCATAGCATCTAGGTAGGTATAACGCATGACATGAGTTTTACCCGTGCCACGAGGTCCCACGAGAAGCTTCGCTCCCGGGCCGAGTAGCTTCTGACGTGCTTTTTTAAAAATATCGCCGTCTGCTAAAGTTTCATCTATGGTTTCTAGCGAAAGCTGATCTGCGCGCTCTTCAAATTCAGTCATCAATGCAGGCTCCTAATTTAATACAACACAAACCACTTACTAATTGATTATCATAAAACTAAAGATCAACAGGGAACGCAAGTAAATCAGCCTTTGTTAATTGCTTTGCACTAACCCCATACGCGCGTGAAGCTAACCACGCTTGACCTTCAGCGCTACTAAGCTGCATCAACACTTTCGCGCGAAATTGCTTTGGAACTCGAATTTTGTATACACAGTCCGTGAGAGCTGGAAAGCCAATAGAAACGCCCAATACCTTTTGTTCGAGGTTTCTGCCCACTCTAGCTACCAAAATATCACCTGGTTCTGCACACACAATTTGCCTCTTACAATATTCTAGATACCTATGTACGCGACCAAATCTATTCAAATCACTCCACTTGCCGATATCCGGGAAGATAATATCGGTCGTGTGTAGAACTGGAAATTTGGCAAATCGCGCTTCTGCACTAGATAGAGACCCTCGCTTGAGTTCTTCTATTATTGAACCAAGTGGCACGCGGGCTTTTTTCAGCTTGGTTTTGACTAATCTCTGAGAGTGAAAATCAAAGTCCAGCCGAACAATTGCATCATTCGCGTCCACCAACAACTCATGGCTGATGTAATTATCAGTAGTAAATTTTTGTAGAGGAACTTGTTGAGTTGAAACACCACCCTTGCTTATCACAACGATATAGGCCTGTGCATCAGTATTTATAAATGAACACCGCGGCAGTCTAATGACTTTATGAACCAGATATCGCTGCAAGAGCTCCTTACGAAAAGAACGATATTTAGCTGCAGAAACAAGACTATCAGGAAGGATTATTCCAAGTGTTGCATAATCACTTAATAAACGTAGATTCTGCGCTAAAAAAAGTAGCGCCGCATCCACTCCAGATAGAACAGACAAACAACCACTGAACCCAGCGTCCTCAATAATTTTAGCAAAGCCTTTTCGCCACTTCGGAATTATAAACGGCGGATTACATACAGCGGCATCAATGAAATTAGATTTGGCAGAAATTAGCTCTGGCAAGCTGCTACTAAGGGCATCCGCCATGATGTGGCTGTGCATATAATTTCCTGAAATATTAAATAATTTACTGAGATGAACCTGTACATCTGCATCTATATCAACAGTCAGTAACTCAGCATTACCCCAACGCTCAAGCGCAGCCAAAGACAGTGAGCCAGCACCAGCACCTAAATCAAGTATGCGATTAGGTGAAAGATCAGTCATTTGGTCGATCAACAGGCTACTAATGTCTGTTTTTGTATAATATCGTCCAAGTGTGTCTGATCGTTCATGCCTATTTAAGCTCAAAGATGCAATCTGTACCATCTGTCCTCAATCCCCTCGCTAGCTTATAAGAGCCAGCCTAATTCATTTTTTTACAGTGTGATGTATGGAGCCTTCAGCACGTATATCACTATAAAAGATTGTTTGCGAAAAATCGTCATTTATTTGTTCAAACAGAAACTTATCACTTTGCATAGCAAAAACACAACTGATAAAATGCGGCCTTGTATTCTCAAGAGAAACCACTAGGAATATCTGCTTACGATATCGATATCTTAAAGAACCTTAAATGACATCTACTGACTAAAACCAGCAAAGAAATTCGAGCCCTCCAGGTGACGACTTTGTGTCAATTCTCGCAATCTAATACAAAAAATAGAATAACTGCTATCAAGTATGGTTGATGGCGCATTCAAAACAGAAAACCTCAAGAACCCAGCTTAATCATTTCTAATTTGTGCCAGATCAAGTTCGCACTTTGACGCTTGCTAATCAAAACTATGCGCCGCATCCGGGAACAGACTACGTTTGACTTCATCGACATAAGACTTAACCGCCGCTGCAATATCACCACCCGATGCCGCTAAATAATTTTTTGAAAATTTTGGAATGTGCCCTGCGGAAATGCCGAGTATGTCGTAGAGCACCAGTATCTGGCCGTCGCAGGCGGCACCGGCACCAATTCCAATCACCGGGATTTTGGCCTGTGCGGTAATGCGTGCGGCAAGATCACTGGGCACACATTCAATCAGCAGCATGTCTGCACCGGCCTGTTCCAGTATGCGTGCATCGTCCAGCATGGTTTGTGCCGCCGCTGCGTCACGGCCTTGCACGCGATAGCCGCCGAGTTTGTGTACGCGTTGCGGTTGTAAACCAATATGCGCGCACACCGGCATACCCATGCGCGTTAATGCCGACACCAATTCTTTTTGATCGGCGCCGCCTTCGAGTTTCACCATGGCAGCGCCAGTTTGTTTCATAAACCGCCCGGCATTGGCCACGGCCTGTTCCAGCGACGCATCACTTAAAAACGGCATATCGAGAATGAGCATGGCGTGTTGCAAACCGCGCGCAACCGCCACACCGTGGTACACCATGTCATCCATGGTAACGGGCAATGTTGTGTCATGGCCCTGAATCACCATGCCCAGCGAATCACCTACCAGCACAACATCCACGCCGTTGGTGTCGAGCACACGGGCAAAACTGACATCGTAGGCGGTTAAACAGGCAATTTTTTCACCGCGACTTTTCATGTCGTGTAACTGGCGAATCGTAATGCGAGAAGTTGAACTGTGTGCGCTCATGTCATGCTTACTCTTTTAATAAATCAGGTGCCGGATTGTAATAATGGCGGCCACTGTGGATGCTGCTGATGCGTTGTAATAATTGTTGGTAATCACGTTCATTACTCACCACATCAATGTCTTTGGCATTCACTATGAGTAAGGGCGCATCGTCGTAATGATAGAAAAAATCCACATAGGCGTCGGATAAACGCTGCAAGTAAGATAATTCGATATGTCTTTCATAACTCACACCGCGGTGTTGCACGCGCGACATCAGTACATCTACCGGCGCTTGCAGATAAATGACCAAATCCGGGCGCGGTGCATCCAGTGTGAGCTGTTGATATACCTGGTTATACAAGGCCAGTTCATTTTCATCGAGCGTCAAGCGTGCGAACAATTGATCTTTTTCAATGAGGAAATCGGCAACACGTACCGGGTTAAATAAATCATCCTGTCGCAACTCCTGCATTTGGCGTGCACGTTGCAGTAAAAAAAACAATTGTGTGGGTAGCGCGGCGGCGCGTGGGTTATTGTAAAAGCGTGGCAAAAACGGATTTTCGGCGGCGCCTTCCAGTAATAAATCGCAACCAAAACTCTGTGCAAGTTTACTCGCCAGCGTGGTTTTGCCCACACCGATTGGCCCTTCCACCACAATGTAGCGGTGAGCCATTTTGGTAACCGTGATAGGGCGTTCCAGTGTTATATCCACACCCTGCGTTTTATTTGCTCGGTCATGATTCATACAACCACCTGTTGTTGTGCATTCACATTACAAGGCACTAAGGAGTCTCTGATCAAGTTATGTACGGCGGCTTTGCGGCCAGAATTTTCCATCACTGCGTTGTGAAACTTGGCAAGAATCCCGGATATTGCCTACGTTTCACGCCTTGTGCTGAAAAATTCTGTCTCACAAATCCGCTCGCCCAAACTTGATCAGAGGCTCCTTAAACACGTATTGGCATTAACGGCCAGCAGCATCAAAGTTTCCCACGCGGACACAGCTACCGGTGGACGGATCGGATGCCAGTTTTGCCATCATCGCAGACAACTTTCCCATGTGCGGAATCTCCAGCTCAGGGCTTATATCCTGCAGGGGATACAACACAAATGTGCGTTGCGCAATGCCCGGATGCGGAATACGGAGCCGCGTGTCTGTTAACTGTAAATCATCATACAACAAGATATCCAGATCGAGGGTGCGCGCTGCCCAAGGTTCGCTGCGTTGCCGACCTTGTGTCCTTTCTATGGCATGCAGTGCATCCAGCAGATCATGGGGAGTTAATGTGGTTTGCAACTGGATCACCGCATTAAAATAATCCGGCTGCGAGGGGCTGCCCGGTAGCGTTAATGCGGCGCTGCGGTAAAGGGCTGACGTCGCCATCAGTGTGGTAGCGGGTAACACTGCCAGGGCATGTCTGGCACGCGCTAATTGCTGGCCGGGTGAATCGAGGTTGCTTCCCAGGCCGATGTAACAAACACTCACACGCCGGACTCGTTGGCGGGTTTCTTTTTAGGCCGCCGCTTGCGTGGTTTTTTATCTGTATTTGTGGGCACTTGCATCCATATTTTTTCCTGGGCTTCCGGCGTGACTGTTTGTATGGCAGTCCACCATTCACACGAGTCATCGGTAAGTTCGCCGGCGTGGCTGCGCAAACACATAAAATCATAGGCGGCACGAAATTTTTGGTGCTGTAATAACAGCTGCACTCTACGCCCGTGACGATACGTAAACCGGTGCTGCAAGCTCCAGATATCACGCACGACCATGCTGAAGCGACGGGGTATGGAAACACGCGTGCATTGTATGTGCAGCACCTCGTTCATGGCGTCATTCAACGCCATGCCCGTGACTTGCTCAGCCTGCGTACTCATGCTGAGCTCGTATAACAACGTCATGGGGCGCCATAACATGGCAGAAAACAAAAACGCGGGGGTTATGGGTTTGTCTTCAGCGAT
>JANOOU010000415.1:0-4349 GCA_031421475.1 Gammaproteobacteria bacterium
CTCACCGCTGCCGTACCGGATTTGGCCACTACAATACCGGCCGCCAGATTCGCCAGTACCGTGGCGTCGAATGTCGACAACCCACTCGCCATGGCTGCCGCCAGTGTCGAAATCACCGTATCACCGGCGCCGGTTACGTCATACACTTCGCGCGCCTGGGTGGGCAAATGCCGGGCTTCGTCAGCTTCGATTAATGTCATGCCGTGTTCGCTACGGGTAATCAGCAAGCCGCCTAATTTCACCTGCTGGCACAAGCGCCGGCCTTTTTCAACCAGATCGTTTTCATCGCGGCAACTACCCGTTATGGCTTCAAATTCAGCCAGGTTTGGCGTAATCAGCGTAGCACCGGCATAACGGCTGAAATCCGTACCCTTGGGATCCACCAGCACCCGCTTGTTTTTCAACCGACACAGTTCAATTAATTTTTGCACATTGCGCAAGCAACCCTTGCCGTAATCGGAGCACACCACCACATCATGTGCATCCAGCTCGCGTGCAAACCCCGCTTCCAAAACAGACAGATCCTGGCCCACAAAACCGTCCTCAAAATCCAGGCGAATCAATTGCTGATGCCGGCTCATCACCCGCAGCTTGGTAATCGTGGCATGCTGCGCCAGACGAATAAAATGCGTTTTCACGCCCGCTGCATGTAATTTTGTGGCCAGCACCGTGGCCGCTTCATCGTCACCGGTTAAACCCATCACCGTGCATTGCGCGCCCAGTGTCGCAATATTCAGCGCCACGTTACCGGCACCACCGGGGCGCTCTTCGATCAAATCCACCCGCACCACCGGCACCGGCGCCTCGGGCGATATGCGCGATGTCGGGCCATGCCAGTAACGATCCAGCATCAGATCACCCACCACCAACACACGGGCATTTTCAAAAGACGGTATTTGCATGCTGACTATCCAGACGTATCGAGATAAAAAAGGGATTTTACAGTGTATTAGCCATGGTGGGATACTGCCAGATGACAACCCAACAATCAGCGGCCTCTGACTGCCAACAACTGCTCCCTACACAAATGGCAAAGTTGAATGACTAACGGGCTTCATGAAAAGAATACCCTTCGAGTAAATAGCGAATAAGTAAACCCAACGTCATTCCCCATACGTCATTCCCAAAAGCTTCTGTTGGGAATCTGCCGGGACAATAATTGCCGGAGCAATTATTGAACAGCGAAGCTGGCCCGCTGGACAGAACACATGGATGTGTTCTGTAATCTTGTTGCTGCCCGATGGATCCCCGACAAAAGCATTCTGGGATGACGAACTTTTATAGCCTGATCATTATTGTTTTGTAGGGTAGGCGTATTCTTTTCAGTTGAATCAGATACAAACTCATCAAGCCTCCAGCTTCAACGGCCTGCCACGTCGTGCAAACCCGACTTTCTGCTGCAACTTTGTTTCAATTTCGAACAACAAGGGATTACTAACGGCTAAGG
The DNA here is from genome assembly GCA_031421475.1 of Gammaproteobacteria bacterium. Taxonomy (GTDB): domain Bacteria; phylum Pseudomonadota; class Gammaproteobacteria; order SZUA-229; family SZUA-229; genus JACPVK01. Next base: position 1,448 of record JANOOU010000415.1, read on the forward strand.
CCAAGTCAATGCAAGACAAAAAAAATTATCTAGTACTGCTAATTTATAGTTAGAAAATTCTGCATCAAGCGGTAGATTTATAACTATCATCTGTCAGCCATTAAAATTAACGCATACACCTCAATACAATCATCACTAACACGCCATTTCACATCCAGACCATACAATCGTACAGCGAATTCTGTTTTCTGATTTGCGGCTGTATTCTGATAAGCGGGGCGCGGATCTAACTGCAAAATATCGGTAATGATCTGTTGCAAATCCGGCCAGCGGGTTTGATATTGTTGGATCCGATCTAAAGCCGGTTGCGTGTAGCTGACATGCAGACGTTTGCCTGGCAGTTCGGTTGCATAACCCGCCTGTGCATCCGTTATCGCTTCGGCATACGGTAAATAAGGTTTGATATCCAGTACCGGTGTGCCATCCATTAAATCCGCACCGATGATATCCAGATACAGAGTGCCATTCTCTTCACGCACCGCTTTTAACTTAACCAGTGACAAACCCATTGGATTCGGCCGAAACATGGAGCGGCTGGCAAATACGCCTACACGCTCATTACCGCCGAGCCGGGGTGGGCGTACCGTGGGGTGCCAGCCTTGTTGCATGGTTTGATGGAATACAAACGTTACCCAGATGTGAGAAAAATCGCTCAACCCACGGCAGGTTTCTATACGATTATAAGGTGTATGCAATTCAATACTCGATAGCACATTAACCAAACCGGGTTGTCTCGGCACGCCAAATTTTTCCTTGTAACAGGCATGAACAGTACCAATAGCGGTGAAATTAAAAATTTTATTCATGCCGGATCAACACGCGAGCTTGAAGAATTATTGCTGCGAAACCAGCCTGCAATACTATAACGATCTCGATTGACCTGCATCACTTCATGCGGAAAGACATCGCTTAAAAAAATCACCAACCGCCCCAGTTCCGGCATAATATCCACAAGAATATGTGCACTGTCTTTTGCATACACACGTAACTCACCACCGTCAACGGGCTGCCAATTTTTATTCAGATATAAAACGGTGGAAACAATGCGATTGCTTTGTCCACGAAATGCATCAAGATGTTTTTTGTAATAGGCGCCGGGCGCATAGTGGCTATAGTGCGATTCGAAATCAAACAAACCCAGATATAAACGGCGATTCAGTTCTAGCCGTAATTGTTCCATCCACACCAGATACTGTGTATCGACAGGATGATTTTCTTCTATCCAGCGGATTTCATCATTGCGTATGGCGACATGGTGTTGGCTGCCTAACTCGCGGCCTATACCGGCAGATTTAAATTGCGCCGGCCTTAAGTTTGTTGCGCGGCTTTCCAAACTAGACAGCCATTCAACCGGAAAAACCTGATCAAGAATAATATAACCATCGGCTGCCAATGCATCCGCAATGCGGTCCAGCAGTTGTGGATCAATCATTTATGGCATGCTGAAATTTTTTTATTCTATCGGAAGTCGTTGGATGTGTTGACATAAAACCAGGCATCACACCATCACCCATCAATTTTTCCATGCGCTCCAGAATATTACCCAGATACACCGGCGATATACCCTGTTGCTTAAGTAATACCATGGCAAAATTATCGGCCTCGGATTCAAAATCGCGTGAGAATTTTGTTTGCACCAGCAAGGTGGGTATGGCCGCTGCCAGTGAACTGGCCGTACCTATATCGCCGGTCAACAGAATGACCAGTAAACCCGTTACTGAATTCTGCAAAACATATTGCATGGTGTGTCGATATTTCACGTGTGCCAGCTCATGCGCAAATACGGCCATAAGTTCACGATCATCTTTGGCGAGAGCAACTATTTCATCGGTAAACACAATTATACCCGATGGCAAGGCGAAGGCATTGGCTCCCATTTCGTCACCCTTACGAAACAGAATTTTATCGATATCCATATTTTCTGACTCGGCCAACTGCTGAAATTTTTCACGCAATTCGACCTGACGCAAAAAAGTCAGCTCACTGGGCTGCATAATATGATCTAGAATTTGTAACGTCTCTTTTCCCATGCTCGATTCAATATCAACAGGTATACGGTAGGCAACTTCCCGCGCCATAACCGGCACAGCGTATTGAATAATGGCAAACAGCACAGCCGCCGATGCAATGACAGCTAATAAAATGTATTTCAAATTATTTTCGAGTGCATGAATAAAACGATTAGCCGCATGGCCTGGTATATGATTCAGTGCAACATCAAGATTATCCTGTTTTGCAACTTCACATAACGAGCCATCGGCAAAACACAGCTGCCCCGGCATCCCTGCCAGCCTGGGTTGCAAGTTCACTTCTGCGTAGGGATATTCGAGCAACATTCCCTCACCATGCACCTGTATACCATCATCGGTAAAAAATAAATCAACCGCTGTACGTGCAGAGCTGTTGCCATCATAGCGCCGTGCCTTAAGACGCATCATATGCCAATATCAAGATCAAATACGTCACCCATTTCTTCACCTAGCGCACTTACTTTTTGCCGCTGCATCTGCATAAAACTATCCAGATTTCCCGCAGGCACCAATAACAACTTACTCGCACGATAACGCGCCAACCGAATTTTGGCCCAGGGAATCATTAAACCAAAACTAATGGAAATAACTATTAAATTCGACGCATACAACCAGGCAATATCACGCGCCCGAATGCTGCTGATAAAGCGATTACCCGCCAGTTCGGTGCTGTTGTACACCAGATTCCAGATTCGTGCTTGCAGGTAGGCAATTAAACCCAGGTAAAACACAAACGAGAGCAGCATCAGTAACAGTGCTCCGATCGATGCTGCGGTATTAAAAATGTCCAAACCTTCCTCAACACTGGTGTCTTCATCTAAATACTCCAGCTCTTCTTGCGCAGTCTCGCCGTCATATTCACTTTCGTAGAG
>JANOOU010000416.1:0-2042 GCA_031421475.1 Gammaproteobacteria bacterium
CATGAGGATTCGAGCACGGAGGTTATATACAGGATGTATTGTATGCCGATTTTGCAGGAGCAAAAATCGGTGACGCAGCCATCGCGGAAAAAGTGCATTTTTAGAGGTGCCCTGTATTGATAGCCATGATTTTTGTAATGAGCCAAGCTCCAAGCTGATCATATTCCAAAATGGAAAAGACCAAACCTCAAGCTGGCGTTGCCCAGCGTTACACTTTCGACGAATATTTGCGTGTACTGACCGGTGGTACACCGGATGTCAGTCGGCCGATTTATCGTGCCTGCCGTTATGCCTGGGATGTGCAAGCTATACCCAGCGATTTACCCGGTTCATTGGATGTTGCATTGATCTTAAATGAACTCGGTGTCGACGAAACCACCTATATCGTAACGCTGCTCAGCGATTCACGATTAATCAACGAAGAGTTTCTCAAACGCATCCCTGACGAATTCGGTAAAGAAATTTACCACCTGGTACAAAATTTACGCTGGATACATGATCTCACACAAAACGTGAGCGCCATGAGTGGCCCGGAACAGGCGGAACGTTTGCGCCGCATGTTATTGGCCATCATAGAAGATGTACGCGTGGTGTTGATTAAACTTGCATTTCGTGTGCAACACTTGCGACTGTTAGCGACGGCAGATGATCAAATACGATTGTCGATTGCACATGAAACCCTGGATATTTTCGCGCCGCTGGCCAATCGTTTGGGCATAGCTCAGCTGAAGTGGGAACTGGAAGATTTATCGTTTCGTTATATCGAGCCGATGGCCTACAAACGCATCGTTAAAATGCTCGAAGAAAAACGTGAGGAACGCGAGCAATTTATCCGGAATGTGGTGCTAGATATAAAACAGATGCTGAACGCATCTGTTGGCAATGCCGAGGTTTATGGCCGCCCCAAGCACCTCTACAGCATCTGGAGAAAAATGCAGGGAAAACAAAAAGATTTTGATGAATTGTTTGATGTGCGTGCCGTACGTATCACAGTAGATACCGTGGCGGAATGTTATCTGGCTTTGGGTTTGGTGCATGGTAAATGGCGCCACATCGCCAAAGAGTTTGATGACTACATAGCGAACCCAAAAGAAAACGGCTACCAGTCATTACATACTGCGGTTTATGGCCCGGAAGGCAAACCACTCGAAATTCAGATACGCACACGCTCCATGCATCAGTTTGCAGAATACGGTGTGGCGGCACACTGGTTGTATAAAGAAGGCTCCAGCAGTAATCGTAATATGCAAAAAAGTATTGCGTCGTTACGCAAGTTACTTGATCCGAGCGAAACCCGCGATGAAGAGTTGATTGAGAGTTTTCATACGGAATTATTTCCGGATCGTGTGTTTGTGTTAACACCCAAAGGCAAGGTGATGGATTTGCAACAGGGTTCGACGCCGCTGGATTTTGCGTACATGGTGCACACCGATATCGGTCACCGCTGCCGTGGTGCAAAAGTGAATGGTCGCATCGTGCCACTCACCTATGAATTACAAAATGGCGAACGTGTGGAAGTGCTCACTGCCAGCCAGCCGGCACCGAGCCGCGACTGGATGAATCCGAATCACGGATTCTTGAAAACCGATCGCGCACGGGCCAAGGTACGCAGCTGGTTTCGGCAGGCGGACTTTCATCAAAACCAGATTGATGGTAAAGCAGTGCTGGATCGAGAAATACATCGATTGGATTTGCACAAGATTGATAGTAAAGAATTACTCAAGCATTTTAAATTTCAAACACTTGAAGAAATGTATGCAGGCATCGGCCACGGCGATATCAGCACGGGACAAATTGATGCGGCACTTCACGAATATTTTGTACCGCACAATGAGCAAACCATCCCCTTGGTGGCCCGCAAAGTGGGCCCTAAAAAAACATCACACTACGATGATGTGCGGGTACGGGGTGTGGGTAGTTTACTCACCACCATGTCCAGTTGCTGCAGGCCGGTTCCAGGTGATGACATTATTGGATTTATCACCCGCGGCCAGGGTGTGGCCGTGCATCGTAAAGATTGTGTGAATATTATTAATCTCGAC
>JANOOU010000417.1:0-5068 GCA_031421475.1 Gammaproteobacteria bacterium
GAAGGCTTGCTGCGCACCATGTACGACCCGCGCAATAAACTGGCGACTGATGTTTCCAGCCAATTAATTGAGCATTTCGGTGATCGCGTTTATCGCACCGTGGTGCCGCGCAATATCCGTTTGGCGGAAGCACCGTCACACGGTTTGCCGGTGTTGAAATACGACAAAACCTCCAATGGTGCCCTGGCGTATTTTTCGCTGGCGGGTGAAATTATTCGTAAACATATTAAAAGTGGCACGGTAGCGGGCGCGGTGGCTTGATACCGGCACTGTATTAAGATTCAAAAAGGTACTTCATGAATAAAAAATCCCGTGGCCTGGGTCGTGGTCTCAACGCACTGCTGGGCAATGCCGCAGAAATCAAACAACTCACCGATCCGGTAGCCGTTGCGTCGGCTGGTGCAGCAGATTCAGGCTTAATGGTGATTCCGGTTGATTTGATACAGCGTGGCCGTTTCCAGCCGCGTGTGCATTTTGAACCCCAGGCTTTGCAGGAGTTAGCGGATTCGATTCGTATGCAGGGCGTGATTCAGCCGATTGTTGTACGGCCTACGGGTACGGGCAGTTATGAATTGATTGCCGGTGAGCGTCGCTGGCGCGCCAGCCAGCTGGCAGGGATGGACACCATTCCCGCCGTGGTGCGCGAGTTGGATGATCAAACTGCCGCCGCGATTTCCTTAATTGAAAATATTCAGCGTGAAGACCTCAATCCGCTGGAAGAATCACGCGCACTGCAACGGCTGATCGACGAATTCACCATGACCCATCAGGAAGTCGCCGACTCGGTAGGGCGTTCACGTACTGCGGTAACCAATCTATTACGCTTGCGTGAACTCAATGAAGACGTGAAAACGCTGGTTGATGAGAAGCGCATTGAAATGGGCCATGCCCGCGCCTTGCTGGCGATTAGCGGTGGCGAGCAAAGCCTGTTGGCAAAGCGGGTGGCGGACAAGGGCATGTCAGTACGTGAAACCGAAGCCCTGGTGCGCCGGCATTTGAATCCGGATTCCCAGACAGCGGCAACTGCGCCACGTATTGATCCAGACATCCGGCGCTTGAGCGAAGAATTAAGCGAGCGCATCGGTGCGCCTGTGTTGCTGGAAAACAAGGCCGGTGGCAAGGGAAAGTTGATTATCAGCTACAGCAGCCTGGATGAACTGGACGGCATTTTGACTCGTATACACTAAATTACGGTACCCTGGCCGGGATATAAGCAAGCAAAACCTTAAAGAGATTTTGTTTGTTCGGCCATCAAGTTCTTGACCCTCATCATGGCGCTGCCTATAATCCGCTCGCATTTTTAAGGGCTCCAAGCCTGCGTTTAGCCTGCATTTGCAGGCAATGTTCAGAGCATTCCCACGTGCAAAGATTGATTACAAAGCCGGTGCGACGCGGTATCCAGCTACAGCTGCTATTTTTGCTGGTATTAGCCTGCCTGTTGTGGCTAATGGATCGTCAGCTGGCGTTGTCGGCTTTGGCCGGAGGAATCATCGCCGGCATTGCACATTTTTGGTTCACCTGGCGTGTGTTTACCGGCGTAGCCAATGAAGCGGGACAAATCCTGGGTACGGTATACCGTGCCGAGGTCGGAAAAATCATCCTGACAGTCATGTTGTTCATCACAGCATTTGTCACGATCAAGCCGATGAGTGTGGCCAGCCTGATGGCGGCCTATTTTTTTACAACCTGTATACCCTGGCTGGCGTCCTATTTTTTTGCGGACGACAGCAAGCCTGGAAAAACCGGAGACATAACGAATGTCCGCTGACAGCATGACCTCAGGCGAGTACATCAAACATCATTTACAGAACATGACCTTTGGCCAGCATGCCGACGGCACATGGGGCTTGGCGCATTCCATTGAAGAAGCCAAGGAAATGGGTTTCTGGGCATTTAATGTCGATTCATTGGGCTGGTCTATCGCATTGGCCATGATTTTTTTCTTTACCTTCCGTCGTGTCGCCAAGACCGCAACGACGGGCGTACCCAGTGGCATGCAGAATTTTGTTGAAATGATGATTGAGTTTATTGACAGCAGCGTGCGTGGCTCCTTCAGCGGTAAAAACGATATGGTGGCTCCGTTGGCACTGACCATATTCGGTTGGATATTTTTAATGAATTTAATGGATCTGGTGCCGGTTGACTGGTTGCCGATGCTGGCGGGATTGATCGGTCAATATGCATTCGGGATGGATCCACATCATGTGTATTTCAAAGTGGTGCCCAGTACTGACCTGAACATTACCTTGAGTATGGCGCTAGGTGTGTTCTGGCTGATGCTGTACTACAGTGTCAAGGTGAAAGGCTTGGTTGGTTTCGCCAGCGAACTCACCATGATGCCGTTTAGTTCCAAAAATCCGGTGTTGAAAGTAGCTTTTATCCCGGTCAATTTTTTACTTGAATTCGTTTCGCTGATCTCCAAGCCGGTTTCACTGGCCTTGCGATTGTTCGGCAATATGTACGCCGGTGAAACCATCTTTATTTTGATCGCCTTGATGTTTAGTGCCGGCATAGGCATGGGCATATTTGGTGGTTTCCTGCAGCTGGGTTGGGCGATATTTCATATTTTGATTATCACCCTGCAGGCGTTCATCTTTATGACGTTGACTATTGTGTATCTGGACATGGCGCACCAGGAACACGGTCACTAATTTTTTTAACCCTCGGGCGACGTTTGTTTATCGCCTGCGGCACTAACGAATTTATTAACTTTTAATTCTCACAGGAGAACATAATGGAAATCGCAACCGCACTGTTATACATCGCTGGTGGTCTGATGATGGGTTTGGGCGCATTGGGCGCTGCCATCGGTATAGGCATTCTGGGTGGCCGCTTTCTCGAAGGCGCTGCGCGTCAACCTGAACTGATCCCGATGTTGCGCACCCAGTTCTTTATCGTGATGGGCCTGGTCGATGCCGTTCCGATGATTGCTGTTGGTATCGCACTCTACGTAATGTTTGCTCTGTAATTAACTAATAAAAAACATTGGTTAACTTTAATCAAGAGGAAACAGCATGAATATTAATGCCACCCTCATCGGTCAATCATTTGTATTTTTGATTTTTGTTTTGTTCGTCATGAAATTTATATGGCCGCATTTAGTTGCAGCGCTTGATGAACGCAGAAAAACAATTGCAGATGGTTTGGCCGCTGCCGAAAGAGGCAGGCATGAGCACGAGCTGGCCGAAAAAGCCGCGGAAAAACACATCAAGCTGGCAAAAGAGCAGGCAGCTGAAATATTAGCCCAGGCTCAGAAACGTGCCGGTGAAATGGTTGACGAAGCCAAAGGTGATGCCAAGGCAGAAGCCGAACGTATTCGTACGGCTGCCGCCGCTGAAATTGATCAGGAAGTAAACCGTGCTAAAGAGCATCTGCGCCAACAGGTAGCAGGTATTGCTATGGCCGGTGCTGCAAAAATTCTCAAACGCGAAATCGACGTGAAAGCGCACGGTGATCTCGTGAATGAGCTGATCGCACAAATTTAGGCAGGTAACATGTCCGCCAATAGTTCTAATTTAATCACGGCTGCACGACCTTATGCCCGCGCTGTATTCGAGCTGGCACAAAGCGAATCGGCGCACGCCGCATGGAGTGATGCGCTGGCACTGATGTCGGCTCTGGTTGCTCACCCGGAAATGCGCGATATGCTCGATTCACCCACGTTAGGTGCAGATAAAAAAGCGCAGCTGTTAATTGATGTGTGCGCAGCTAAATTAAATGCGACACAGCAAAACTTGTTGCGCACGCTGGCTGAAAACGCACGTTTTACACTGCTGCCCGATATCGCAGCGCTGTACGAATTAATGCGTGCAGAAGCCGAAAGTAAAATTGAAGCGCACGTGAAGTCGGCCTATCCGTTAAGCGATGCACAACAACAGGCCATTATTGCTGCGCTAAAGAAAAAACTCGGACGCGACGTTACCCTGGTAACTGAAACCGATGCCTCCTTGATGGGTGGTGTTGTTATTCGCGCCGGCGATTTGGTCATTGATGGTTCGGCGCAGGCCAAACTGGCATCACTGAGCCAAGCGCTCAGCCATTAATAATCTAGAGGAATTGAACCATGCAACTCAACCCATCTGAAATCAGTGAACTGATCAAGAAACGTATCCAGAATTTTCAGGTGCAGGCGGAAGCACGCACTGAAGGCACCATCGTCAGTATCACCGACGGCATCATTCGTATTCACGGCTTGGCTGAAGCCATGCAGGGTGAAATGATTGAATTGCCTGGCAACACCTACGCTTTGGCACTCAACCTTGAGCGCGATTCGGTGGGAGCGGTGGTTCTGGGTTCGTATACCCATTTAAAAGAAGGCGACATTGCGAAGTGCACCGGCCGCATTCTTGAAGTACCTACCGGCGACGCCCTGCTTGGCCGTGTAGTGGATTCACTGGGCATGCCAATTGACGGCAAGGGCCCGATCGAAACCACCACGTCTTCTCCGATTGAGCGCATTGCGCCTGGTGTTATTGAACGTAAATCGGTTAATCAGCCGGTGCAAACCGGATTGAAAGCCATTGACTCCATGGTGCCGGTTGGCCGGGGTCAACGTGAATTGATTATCGGCGACCGCCAAACCGGTAAAACGGCAGTGGCGATCGATGCCATCATCAATCAGAAAGGCACCGGCGTTAAATGTATTTATGTAGCGATCGGCCAGAAAGCATCAACCGTCTCCATCATCGTGCGCAAACTCGAAGAGCATGGCGCTATGGCACATACCATTGTGGTTGCAGCAACCGCCGCGGAATCTGCCGCCATGCAATATATTGCACCCTATTCAGGTTGTGCTATGGGTGAGTTCTATCGTGACCGCGGTCAGGATGCATTGATTGTGTATGATGATTTAACCAAGCAGGCCTGGGCCTATCGTCAGGTGTCACTTTTGCTGCGTCGTCCACCGGGTCGAGAAGCCTATCCGGGTGACGTATTTTATTTACATTCACGTTTGCTGGAACGCGCGTCACGCGTTAATGCAGAATACGTAGAAAACTTCACCAAGGGTGCGGTAAAAGGTAAAACCGGTTCATTGACCGCATTGCCCATTATTGAAACCCAGGCTGGT
>JANOOU010000418.1:0-12990 GCA_031421475.1 Gammaproteobacteria bacterium
GCATTAGGTGAACATAGCATCACGATTGACTGTGATGTTATTCAGGCAGATGGCGGGACGCGCACCGCATCGATTACAGGTAGTTATGTTGCCTTGTGCGACGCTATTCAGTACATGCTTAAAAAGAAAATGATTAAGACAAATCCTCTGCATGGAAAAATTGCATCGGTGTCAGTGGGTATATATAAAGGTATACCTGTACTGGACCTGGATTATGCAGAAGATTCAACCGCCGAAACCGATATGAATATTGTCATGAATGATGCGTTTGGATTTATTGAAATACAGGGAACAGCCGAAGGCCATGCTTTTCGTACCGAAGAATTAACAGCCATGCTGGACCTGGCACGTAAAGGCATAACGGAACTGTTTGCGGCACAAGACAAGGCATTGCAGGCATGAAAAAAATTGTATTAGCCAGTGGCAATGCCGGCAAAGTCCGGGAGCTGAATCATATGCTGGCCGGATTTGAGGTTGAAATTGTGCCACAAACACAATTTAAAATAGCTGAAGCCATTGAAGATGGATTAAGTTTTGTTGAAAACGCAATCATAAAAGCCCGGCATGCAGCGAAACTCACCGGCCTGCCTGCAATTGCAGATGATTCGGGAATAGAAGTGGATGCGTTGAATCATGCACCGGGGCTCTATTCTGCCCGTTATTCTGGTGAGGGAGCAAACGACCAGAAAAATAACGACAAAATGTTACGTGAGTTAACCGGCGTACCGGAAGCAAAACGTACTGCGCGCTATCAATGTGTGTTGGTATTTATGCGTGATGGCAACGACCCCATGCCGATGATTGCGCAAGGTTCACTCGAAGGCCGCATACTGGAATCCTCGCGTGGCACAGGTGGATTTGGTTACGATCCGATTTTCTGGTTGCCGGATCACGGTTGTGCGGCGGCGGAGATAACATTGGATGAAAAAAATAAAATCAGCCATCGTGCAAAAGCCATGCAGGTTTTGTTACAGCAATTAAAACAAGCCCACATTATCAGCTAATGGAAGTTGAGTCCTACTTAGATTTATAGGGTTTTTACTTCATGACCGTATTACTGTGCGCAGATATAAATCACCATGATTTACAAAAACTACTGGGCCGGTATGGCATAACCATAAATTATGTTGCAGCTGATCAGCCTGTTACTGGCAGCTGGTTCGGTGAAGCTGAGGCAGGTTTAATCGGTGACACTATTTATATTCGCCAGGATACGCCGGTGCATTCGGCACTGCATGAAAGCTGTCATTATATTTGCATGGATGGTAAGCGTCGCAAGCAATTGAACACCAACGCGGGCGGCGATTATGATGAAGAGAATGGCGTGTGTTATTTGCAAATAATTCTCGCTGATTTCATTCCCGGCTTTGGTCGGGAGCGCGTATTTCAGGACATGGATGAATGGGGTTATACGTTTAGACTGGGATCAAGTCGCGCCTGGTTTATGAATGATGCGGATGATGCAGAGGCGTGGCTGATTTTGCATGGCTTGATAGATAAAAATTGCAAACCCTGCTGGGTTTTGCGGCCATAAAAAATAGGACATCAACAAAAAAGGCGGGCACTGCCCGCCTTTTTTGTTTGTAAGGCTTACTGTGCAATCACACTGGTGTCGGTGATAGTGATGTCAGCGCCCTCTGAAACAAAAAACGAACGCATAATGGTTTGCATTTGCTCAAAGACTACCTGGGAGTTCAACACAGATGTATTACCTGATGTGTTACTGGATGTTAGCAGTGAACCATGATGGCCGGCAGTGAATTTTATAATACTGTGCAAATCTGTTGTGCCATCTACCGTGTCAGAAACCTGTGTCAGCCCCATTAGTATTGCAAGTGGATTGGTGCCTGCTAAAGGCGATGCAACCGTTCCTGTTGTGTCATTGCTATCCGGCACGGCATTAGGTATGACCAGATCGGAGGGCGATCCTGCGCCACCCACCACTTCAAACATAAGCAGGCCGCGCCCGGTAATCGCACCCGCGCCACCATCGGTTTCACCCATGGTGCCATTGGCAAAGTTTACTGGATCCGTCGTATCCAGCACCGTCTGTGCCGCTATCATGAAGGACTCATAATCAGCGGTACCCTTGGCCACGCCATTGGCCGCGAGCCCGGAAGCAATTTCAGGGCCGAAAGAGGCAGAACCATCCAGAACTTTAGCAATGCCACCTGCGGGCATGGCCAAAACGGCATCTTTCACATTCGGTTCCAGAGCAAGGAAAGTGGTGCCGACAATGGCGCCCAGTGAATGTCCCAGGAAATAAATTTGAGTGGCATCAAAATCTGCGCCGCCAGTATCTACATCCATCGTGGCTATGGCCTTGGTGAGGGTGAATAAATCGGTCACGCCTTGACGCACATTGTCACGTGAAGTTAACAGGCTGGCCAACTGAATGAAGTGACGGCCGGAACTATCTGTAACGGGTGTAGGATCTGGTGCGGGATTAGTAATTGCACCAGAAGAATTTTGTGTGACCAGATCCAGGTTAAAGGTACGCTCATTTGAAGTGTAAAAAGGATTGGATGAGTTGGTAACACCATGTAAAGGTAAATCAATGGCAACAACTGCAAAACCAGCGGTAGCTAAAGTGTTTGCTACGGCGAGCATATTGGTTCGATCCTGGGTGATGCCATGCTGGAAAATTACAACCGGATAACCACTAACAGGCTTTATTAAAGTGGGAACAGCAACCAATAATGGAATGGTTTGTGTGGAGCGTGATACAGCATTAACATTGTAGCGCGACAAGGTGGAATCACTCGCACCGACCCAATGTGAAGTTAGAGGTGTAGGATCGTTTACATTACTGGGTATTTGCAAATATACGAAACATTAATTGTGCTTTGATACACAGTTGAACTTACACCGGCTGCATTACCAAAGGAGCTGAATGTGCCTACAGATGGTGCGTTGTCAGCAACGATATCAATACGTTCATATGCCAGCACATCACCAATGGATTGCGTGGTGAATGTCCAGCTCAGAATAATTTCGTTGCTGGCAATGGCAGGGTTGCTGGCATTCGCAACAATTCGCTCTTCTGCTGCACTTGTTATGACTCTCCATGGTTCAAGTGCGAGTGCCTGTGCATACGTTAAGGCTGGTACAGCACTGGCTGATCCATTTAATAAACTTGTAGATTGTTTACTTAACGCATAGGCCGTATCTGAAGTGAAAGCAACACCACTTGTATTCCTTAAGCCCGATTTGATCACAACAGCATAAGTGGTTTTTTCTTTTAACGGGACCAGAGGTGAAATCACCAGTGTGGTTTGGCCTGAAACTGTCACTACAAACTCACCTATTGTGCCATTGAGCATGGTGAGTTCTCTGGTTAAAGCCGTTGCAACAAAAGCGCCGTTGGTCACAAGTTCAAAAACACGTACATTACCTGGAATAGTGGCAGCATCAATGGCTGAACTGAATGTGGTGGTAATGGGTGCAATGGTTGAAAAACCGTCAAGTGCATTCATGGAAACTTTGGGGTCCGACACATCACTGGCATCAATCACCGGAATATTCAGTGTGCCATCCGTTCCAAGTAAAATATTACTTGGGAAAGGAACGGCTGAATCGGAAGGACTAAAAATAGCGATCTCTGGTGGAGTAGTATTAATATTATTTTGTAACGTAGTTTCCGGATCGCCCTCGCAACCCAGCAAACTTGCAATTATTAAAGTCAGTAGTAGATTCTTGTTCATGTTATGGGCTCCGTAAATCATTTAATTAAAAGTTCCAGGTTACTTGAGCGCTGAGAATATCTACGCTGGCGTCATAATTTCCCTGAAGAGTTGCACGAAGTGTGGGAACTGAGCTCTCGAAGGTATTGTTGACTTCGGGTTTGCTTACAAACAAATGGCTGTAGCCAACATCCACTATGAAATGACTATCCAGTTTGTATTGCGTGCCAAATGAAAGCCAGGTTCTGTTGTTATCGGGAATGCGCGGTGTGCGGCGTTCTGCAATGGGTAGAGGTGTCTCATCATAGGCCATGCCCGCCCTAAAAAGTAATTGCTCATCCATACGGTAGTTAATGCCCAGTGCATAACGCAGTGTGTTGTTCCAGCTTTCCGTTGTGACGGAGTCCGGCTGGTTTGCATTATCGTAAACAATGCGAAGTTCTTCGAACTTGCTCCAGCCGGTCCAGGTGACATCCACCATAATGGCCAGCTTGTCATCGTAGTTGTGATAGGCACTGGCTGAGAGACTGCCAGGTAGTGTCACCGTTGCCTTTAATCCGGTATCCACAAATGCGCCGCTGTCTGTTGCAAACGCAGCTGCGCCAGGTACGGTGAAATCAGCATTGCCTGTTACGTCCTGCGTAATTTGTGAACGGTAGGCGACACCCAGCCGGGTGTGGTCTGATAACTTATATAAAGCACCCAGATTCCAGCCGTAAGATATGTCGTCACCGGTTAGTTTGGCAAATCCATCTGTTTGTTGTGGCGCCACGCCCAGTGTGGTGCAAGCACCAGCGCCCAGAGCCCTATAACAAATCGCACCAAAATCAACCGCGCTGCTTAAAATTACATCGATATATTGCACATTAAAACCCGCGCCGAATGACCAGGCGTCATTAACTTGATAGGAAATACTGGGGTTGATGTTGATGGTAAGAACGTCTGATTCAACAGCATGATATCGCCCCACCCAGTTATCATCATATTGGGTGGCCAGGCCGAAAGGTGTATTGATGCCTAAACCAAATTTGGTTTGGTTGTTTATAGTTTGCACATAATATAAGTTAGGTACATAAGCGTCACGACCTCCATCGCTATCAGGACCCATTAATGGAGCTCCGCCCGGTGTTGCAGGTGAGGATGAGTTTTGATTATTAAAACCCGCAGTGGGGTGAATATAATGCAACACGCCAACCAGCTGTTGACCTTCAATCAGGCTCATACCGGCGGGGTTGAACATGATGGTGGATGCGTCTTCAGCGGATGCCGCACCACCCGCATAAGCGTTACCGAGTCCGCTGCCGCTGTATTCAATCAAGGCGAAACCCGAGGCGCAAGTTTGTGTGGAAACAGCTGTCGTTATTAATGCTAGGAATATGGCCAATGAGCATTTATTCGTGGGTATCATCATGATCATTTTTCTCGCTGTTGTTATAAATATGAATCGCATCATACGCCTGTGAAATTTGGCGGCACAATGTCCATTAAATTGTGTATCTCAAGGTGCTGGTAATGCGCGAGGCTGGCCATTATCGTCAATGGCAACATACACCAGCGTGGCATCTGTTACCAGAATGGTTTCAACGACACCGGATTTAATGCGTTGTGCGTAAACATCCACCTGAACGGTGACGGAGGTTCTGCCTTCCTTGATTATCTCGGCGTAATAGCTGACCAGGTCACCCACATACACCGGTTTTTTAAATTCGAAGGCCTGTACGGCACGCGTAACAATGGGCCCGCGTGCACGCAGCCCCGCGGGTATGCTGCCGGCAATATCAACATAAGACATGACCCAGCCACCGAAAATATTGCCACCCTGATTAACGTCTTTTGGCCGGGTAGGGATTCGTAAAACGGGTAGACGATTTGGCGGTAAAGTATCCTGTAGCATCAGCAATGTCCTTCATACAGACATTTAGTTTCGGCGTGAAATTTTTCCAGCACTTTTAGTCGTTTGGTTTTCATGGTGGGCGTAATCAGCCCGTTTTCGACAGTCCAAGGTTCCAGTGTGGAAGTGACACGACGGATTTGAGCGTAACGCGGAAAGGCGTGCAAACGGGCCGAAATATTACGTAATATTATTTCTTCTACGGGCTTGCTGTTAACGCTCTTGTCGTCAACGGGTAAATTAAGTGAGGCGGCAAGTGCTTGCCATGCAGCCGGATTCAGTACGGCGACGGCAGATAAAAAGGGCATGCCTTCACCCAGCACTATGATCTGATCAATGAGCGGATCCAGCGTGATGGCCATTTCCATATCGCTAGGCGGTACTTTTTCACCGTTGGCAAGCACGATAATATCTTTTAGTCGTCCGGTTATATAAATATGATTGTTAGTATCCATGCGGGCTTTGTCGCCGGTTTTAAGCCAGCCGTCAGCTGTAAAAGTGTCGCGTGTGGCCTGCTCATTTTTCCAGTAACCCAACATATTGGCATCACTTAAACTTTGTAACTCATCTTTGTCAGCAATGCGTACCTGTACACCGGGTAAGGCGAGTCCAATACTGTGCGGAATATTGTCGTTGATGCGATTAACGCTAACGATTGGACTGGCCTCTGTTAAACCGTAACCTTGAACCAGTGGTAAGCCCAGGCCGATAAATAATTTGGCAACCTGTTCCGATAAGGGGGCGCCACCACATATCGCAACTTGTAGTCGCCCACCCAGTTTTGCAAGAACCTTTCCGGCAACCAGTTTATTTAACACCGGCCAGAGCAGAAGTTTTGCATGCCAGGGACACCGGCCCTGTTCAAATTCAAATTTACACCAGCCAATATTAACCGCCGCTGCAAACAAGGCGCGTGCAACAGGGGATTTTTCTTTCAGGCCATCCTGAATTTTACAGTACACACGTTCAAAAATACGGGGTACAGAAACCATGACACTAGGTTTAACGGTTAACAGATCCTCGCCGAGCTGTGGAATGGAGCGGGCATAGGCTACTTCGCCACCGATCAACACAGCCAGGTAATACCCAGCTGTGCGTTCCAGCATATGCGACAAAGGTAAAAAAGATAAAAATACTTCGTTCTTATTCCAGTCGTGACATTGTGATGCGGCAAGGGTGTTACTGAGAATATTTTTATGCGATAACATCACGCCTTTTGAGCGTCCGGTGGTGCCAGAGGTGTAGACAATACTGGCTAATTGATCGGGCTGTGTATCGTAGTTTTGGAGTTCACCCTGTAATCCAGACAGCCAATGTGTGAGCGAAGTGAGGCGCTTGTCAGAGTTGGGAGCTGTGCTTGATTCATCCAGGTAAACAACGCGTGACACAGCCGACAAATCTGATGAAGTGGCAGCAATATCCTGCCAGGTACGGGTGTCGGCAAGCAGCAAAAATTTTGCATCGGCATGATGGAGTATGTAAGCAACATTGTCAGCGCGGTCATCCGCGAAAAGTGGAACTGTAACCAGCCCCATGCCGTGCGCAGCCTGATCAAAGCAGACCCATTCACGACTGTTGCGTAACATGATCGCAACGCGGTCACCGGGCTGAAAATTTTCTTTGGCGAAAGCAGCTTGCCAGCGCGAAATTTCAACAGCCATTTGATGCCAAGTAAATTGTTGCCAGGTTTGGCTGCTGTTATTAAATTGACGATAGGCAGGTTGGTCGGGTGTTGCCTTCAGACGCGCACGAAAAAGATCAGGCAGTGTTTTGAGATGTTCAGTATTAATCGCATTCCCGGTCATTTAAGAGTTTCCTTATGATTAATAAGAATTAGGGTGACGAGTATGACTTATTTTAAAGTGTTTTTACAGCCACCCCAGACGTAACCGCAGGCCTATTTCAGTGGTATAGCCCTGTTCAATAAATTTGATCTCACCGGTATCCGAAATAATGAAGCTGCTGGGAACGCCCTGAACGCCATAGGTTTTGGCAATGCTGCCATCCGCATCGACAATCACAGGATAGTGTAAATTTTCTTGCTGCATAAATTGACGAACGTCTGCTGAGTCGCCGGACCAGCTGGCAATAGTTAAAACCTGGTAGTCCTTGCTGAGGCGACTAATAGTGGTGTGTTCCAGGGAGCAGACAGGGCACCATGTCGCCCAGAAATGTAATAACACCGGTTTCCCACGGTATTGATTAAACGTGATTACATTATTAGATAGATCGTTGCCGGTGAAATTAGGTGCGATACCCCGCGTGGCATTACGTGTTTGCCAGGTTGAAATAGCCAGGTAAATAAATATAACGATGACTATATGAAGCGAGATATTGGCCCAGCGATGCGTGGATCTATAAAGCTGGATTTTTTTTAAAAAAGACATTCAGTTAGCTCTGGCAATAAATAAAGCACGACGTGGTGCCGGATAACCTTCAACGGTTAGGGCGGGGTTGTTCGCATCAAGAAAATCAGCAAGTGATTCATATTGCATCCAGTCTGTACGGCGTTGTTCAGTAATCGATGTCGTGCTCTCATCAATTAGCGTGACATCGACAAAGCCACAACGCTCTAACCATAACAACAGGGTTTTAGAGCTGGGAATAAACCAGACATTACGCATTTTTGCATAGCGATCTTTGGGTAGCAATACAGTTTGATCATTACCTTCAACAACTAGAGATTCCAGCACCAGTTCTCCACCGGGTTTTAAGCATTCACGGCATTGCATAAGATGCTCCAGCGGCGAGCGGCGATGATAAAGCACACCCATGCTAAACACCGTATCGAAGGCGCGTAATTTATCGGGAACCGATTCAATACCTAATGGCAGTACATACAAGGGGTAGTTGCCCGCGAAATGTTTTACAGCCTGAAATTGCATGACAAACAAGGGCGATGGATCTATGCCTATAACAAGGTCGGCCCCCGCCCCTAACATGCGCCAGCCGTGGTAACCGCTGCCACAGCCGATATCCAGAACAATTTTATTGTGTAAGGGGGTAAGGTGCTGTTGTAGTCGTTCCCATTTCAAGTCGGATCGCCATTCGGTATCGATATGTACACCGTGAATTGAATAAGGCCCTTTACGCCATGGCATTAGCTGGCGTAACAAAGTATGAATTTCAGATTGTTGTGCAGTGGTGGTGACAGGTAATGATGAAATCGAAATGCTTGATTGATCAAGCTGGACAAGATCCGGTTTGATAGCTGGAAGTTTATTAATGACTGTTTGCCAGCGTGCCAGGTCACCAAAACGATCGTGCGAGAGCCCCTGTTGAATTTGCAGCGGTAATATCTCGGCCCAGCGAGACAGGCCCGCTTGATGCAGGCGGGTGAGCAAGGCGTCAATATTCATTTTATTGCCAGTAATGAAACAAAGTTAAAACATTGAAACCAGGGCGTGACGGTTTTAAAGCCGGCGGATTGCAGGCGTTGTTTATGAGAATCAAGCGTGTCCGAAATTAAAACACGTTCCAGGGCACTGCGTTTTTGGCTGATTTCAAGATCACTGTAGCCATTAAGTTTTTTAAAATTTTGATGCAAGGTGCTCATCAGCGATTGTTCAGAATCTGATAAAAGTAATTTTTCAGACAGGACCAGTGCGCCACCTGGTTTAAGTCCTGCGTAAATCGTATTAATCAGTCCTTGACGTTTAGCGGGCGAAATAAACTGTAGAGTAAAATTCATCACGATTAACGTCGCGCCTGATATGTCGATAGCGGTAATGTCTGCACAGCGAAGCTCAACAGGAATCGGATGTTCGTCCGGAACAAAATAATTTTTGCATTGATTAATCATGTCGAGTGAATTATCCACCGCAATGATAGATACATTTTCGCGTTTAATGGAATGGCGCAGTGCCAGCGATACAGCACCGAGCGAACAGCCCAGGTCATAACAACGGCTGTCATCTTGCACATATTCCTGTGCCAGCACCGGCAACATCGACAACAGCGTTGCATAGCCCGGTACCGAGCGACCAATCATGTCCTGAAATACGCGGGCGACAGACTGGTCAAAGACAAAGTCGGTAATGGCTTCAAGGGGCTGAGAATAGATTTTGTCTGAGTTTTGCGACATGGGCGTACAGGTTAATGTAAATACGGCTTTATTTATAGAGCGAATCTCTTAAAATAATCCCGCAAGAGGTTGGTCTCTACTATGAAAATGCGGTTGTACATAACATCTCCCCTGTCGAATGGGAGTCCATGTCAAGCAAGTAGCGTCATTAGTAAAGGTCCGGCTAGCAGCTTGTTGAAAAACGACTGCGCTTGCCCATGCTTTAATGCATATGGCAGCGTTAAAAAGGGCTCAAAAAACCTTATGTACTCCGTGTAGTACTCAGCGAAATGGCATCGGATATTTAATATGCTTACACAAACCCCGGCCTACTACAGTCTGCATATAAAGCAACCGGAGCCCCTGAATCAGGCGCTGATGGAGGGCTTTAAGCGCTATTCACAGCACGGTAGCAGCCGAAGTTCGCATTTCTATCAGGGGCGGTATGAAAATGTATACATAGGGCGCGATTTAATTCCACAGATTGATCAGGTATTGCAATCTGCGCGCGTAGCAGCCGCAGCCATACTACAAGTCAATGTCGACGCATTGAAAGCGGGCCTTTGGTTCAATGCCATGCCTCCCGGCAGCCGTACGCTCAAGCACGCACATGATGACGATGACGAATTGCTGTCAGCAGTATATTATGTGTGCGTTCCTGAGAACTCTGGCCATTTAGTCCTGTATGCGGGGGATTTTTGCACGCATGTTATGCCTCAGCCCGGAATGCTTGTATTTTTCCCACCCAGTGTGCAGCACGAGGTCTCGGAAAATTGCAGTAATGAGCTGCGCCTGTCTTTGGGTATAAACATAGGTCCTGTCAATCACCATGATTGACCTTTAGGAAATAAAATGAAAAGAACAAATATTGTTTTTGCTTTGCTATGTACATTTTTTATTGTCATTCTTGGGTTTGGCTATAGCTTGCCTGTAGAGCATCAAATTACCATGCAGCGTCACTATGAAAAAACGCCTGATGATTTGTGGCGAGTATTAGTAGATTACAGAAAATATTCACAATGGCGTGAGAACGTTTATGAAATCACGGACATGCCTTCGAAAGGTGGTTATGACGCATGGAAAGAGGTTGACGCAGACGGGCACAGCGTTTCTTATGAAATTATCGGGCATTCTCCCGGCACCCAGTTGGTTATAGAAGTGACAGACACCAGCCTGCCTTATGCGGGAAGCTGGGTATTTGACATGTCAAAGGATAAAGCGGGAACACTATTAAAAATTACCGAGAATGGAAAAATAAACAATATATTTTTTAGAGTCATAGCGCATTTCTTTACAGGCTATACCCGTAGTATGAATGCCTGGCTGAATTCACTGGATAATAAGTTTGCACTGGAGACACGTCTGTTAAATTCGCAACCCGCTATTTTAGTGCCTGCAACGGCTGCTCCAACGGCGGCTGCTTCAGCGGCTGTTGCTCCACCTGCCGTTGTTGCACCGGCGAACACAACAATCAAGAAATAGCGGATATTGAGGTTATAGAATTTCCCGATTTTTACAGGCGGATAATTTTCATGACCGGCTCGCTTAGAGCCGGGTTATCATTAAAGCCTGAAACCAGTAAAACCGTATCGCCCATAGAACTAAACTGACAGTGCGTGGAAATATTTTTACAGAGTTCTTTCCAGTCATGCGTAATACGTTCTTCAATATGAATGGGTGATACGCCCCAATGTAGCGCCAGCCTGCGACAAATAAATTCATCTGCACAAACACCCAATAAAGGCGCTACCGGTCTATCGGCTGCCAGAATCACCGCTGTAGCGCCACTGCGAGTGGGCACAACGATGCCTTGCAATTTCAATTCGCGAGCCAGCGCAGTAACCGCATGTGAAATAGCCTGACGTTCGTCTGAGTGTGCATTGTTAACATGGAACGGCTCTACGAATTTCCCGTTTTTCAGTTGCCAGGCCTCGATTTCACATAAAACACTGTCCATGGTTTGTACGGCTTTCAGCGGAAATTTTCCACTGGCGGTTTCCGCAGATAACATCACCGCATCACTGCTGGAAAAAGCGGCGCCCGCAACATCGCCTACCTCAGCGCGTGTTGGCCGTGAATTAGTAATCATGGATTCAAGCATTTGAGTGGCGACAATGACCGGCCGTGACATGAGGCGTGCACGATTAATCAGGTCGCGTTGAATAAGGGGCACTTGTTGTGCAGGTAGTTCTATACCTAGGTCGCCACGGGCGATCATAATGCCATAAGCTGATTGTAGTATTTCATCGATATTGATTATCGCTTCAGGCTTTTCAATCTTTGCAATAACAGGTATAGCTTTGCCGAGTTTGTGTAGGTGGCTTTGCAGGCTTTTAACATCTTTACTGTTTCGTACGAACGAGAGAGCAATAAAATCGGCTTCCAGTTCCACCGCCAGTGCTGCATCTTGCTTGTCTTTTGCAGTAAAGCTGGATGTAGAGACATGTGTATCAGGTAAGTTCATGCCTTTGTTGTCAGAGAGTATGCCGCCGTATATAACGGTGCATAAAATATCCTTGTCTTTAATCGATTCGGTAAGCAATTCGATTTTTCCGTCGTCCAGTAATATGCGGTGGCCGACTTTAATGTCTTTATATAAATTGAGGTACTGCGATGGAATAATGCCGGGTTCGCCGAGAATTAATCGACAACAAACATAAACAGATTCGTTTTCATTTAAAAATATTTCACCGTTAGTAAATCGACCCACACGAATTTTTGGGCCGCATAGATCCATCAGGATGGCGACATGTCTATTTTCCTGGCGAGCTATGGTTCTCACCCGTTGAAAATTACTTCGATGAGATTCATGGGTGCCATGCGACATATTAAAACGGATAACATTAACGCCCGCTTTAATCAGCTGCCGGATAATGTTTTCATCGCTGGATGTCGGGCCAATAGTGGCAATAATTTTTGTGCGGCGCCAATGCGTAGTAATATATTTGTTGGCTACATTTTTTTTCATTGTTATTACTACCAATAAGATAGAGTGCCTTTTGTGTTTAAAGGCCTCAGTGCTACAAAGCCTCCAGTCTGGTTCCCGCAAAAATACCCTGGCCTGTCATGAATAGATATAGGATAGCTCATGTGCCTGTAATTGATATCAGTACATTAAAACTACTCACAGTGCGCCGACAATGGCAGATCATCGAACAGGCTTGGGTGTTCTGCTTGAATTTGAATTTTGAATTTGGACGATCAGGCTATGGTCAAATAAAGGCCGGCTAGATAGGATCTCGGACTGAAAACCGTGCAAATACCTAATTCACGGTATGGTTTGTTGTCGTGTCAGCTAAATCGCGATCAACAGTTCGGCGAATATTGCGGACTGATTAACTTTTATTATTGGG